>JANQEL010000194.1 GCA_028278345.1 Myxococcota bacterium | reverse complement strand
ACATCGTCTTCTTGCCCTTCGCGGCGATTGGCGGGTTCTTCTAGACCGACACCCGGGTCAGTGCAGGGGCATGACGATGACCAGGGCGTAGCCGCCCTCGGGCACGTCCACCCGGGCTGCGCGCTGCTCGCCGGGGGGCGAGCCCAGCTCGACCACGACGTCATGCTGCCCGGCCGGCACGCGCTTGCGTGAGACGAGGACCCGCTCAGGGAGCAGGGTCCAGGAGCGGGTGTCGGGCTTGTCCGCCGCCACGAGGATGCTCTCGGCGGCCAGACTGGCGAGCACCCCGAGCACCGCACCGGCTTCGCCCTTCGCCTCCTGGCCCGCGAGGCGCGCCCCTTCGGCCACCGCGGCGCGGGTGATCATCCGCGTCACCGCGGCCGCCAGGATCTTCGGCTTGATTTCCTCGTACTCGCGCACGAGCTCGGCGCCGAGATTCGAGATCTGTTCGATCGGCACCGACTGCCCGTCGATCGAGGCCTGCGCCTGGCGGTGCACGCCCGCGGCGGGCACCAGGTCGGGGAAGATCAGCACCTTGAAGGCGCTGCGCTCGAGGACGTCGAGATCCCCGGTGACGTCGGCGGCCACGATCCCCACGGCGGCACCGATCGGCATGCGCTCGGGGATCTTGTAGGGCACGCGGCCGAGGCCCGTGATGACCAGGATCTCACCCCCGCCCTCCCCACCTGTTGGCAGCCCCTCGCGCTCCAGGATCTTCTTGATGTTCTCTCCGCGGTAGGAGCTGCGTTCGGCCAGGCGTCGCACGGGGCCCTCGAGAGTGACGAAGCGACCCTCTTCGAGGGCTTCGTCGTAGTAGCGCAGGGCCGTGTTGTACTCGCCGAGGCGCTCGAAGACGAAGCCGGCGAGGTAGGAACCGATCGCGCCGTGGGCGTGGTCGGGGTCGGTGTCCTGCAGATACTTCTGCATCACCTGGAAGCGCTTGGCCTCGACCCGCGCCCCCTGGAGATCCCCCACCGCGAGGTAGTTGAGCAGGTTGAGCGCGTTCAGCGACAGGCGCTCGACCGGCGAGATCTTGTACGCGCCGGCGTCGTCGCTGTAGAAGTAGCTGGCCACGTCGCCCGCGGTCGTGTTGCTCAGATCAAGCAACTCGAGCTCCTTGTCCGCGAGACCGAGATCCCGCCGAGCGCTCTCGTAGTCGCCGCGTGCCTGGTGGAGCATGCCGCGCTCGAGCAGCACGAGGGCGTCGTTGCCCTTGATGACGTCGGGCCGCTCGTTCGGTTCGTCGACGCGAAGCAGCGCCGAGAGTTCGCCGACCGCGGAGTCGTAGTCGCCCAGGCGCGCAAACTCGCGCGCCGCCTCGGTGCGATCGCTGTAGGTCGCGCACGCGCTACCGAAGGTGAGGAGAAGACCGAGGGCAATCGCGATCGCAGCGCGCGATTGGCGCGCAGAGCGCATCTTTGCGTGATCGGGATCCCCAGGCATCGCGCGTTCCTTCGCGCGTCCTACTTCTTGATCGCCTTGCTTCGCGCGGTCTCGTTCTGGAACTTGACCAGACTCGTCTCGACCTCGATCACCTGCATGAAGAGGCTGTACTGCACGCGGCGGGTCTTCTTGAGGCGCTCGTCGACGGCGCCCACCTTGCCGGTGAAGTAGTAGCGGGCGCCCAGTTGGCGACCGATCTGCGCGGCGGTCGCGGGATCGATGTCGCCGGACTGCTGATAGCGGGCCTCGCGCATCATCTCGGCCTGGCGTTCGCGGCTCACCACGGCGACCGAGCCGCTGTTGACGAGGAAGGTCTCGACCGACGAGAGCAACGTCCCCAGCTGGTCGTCGATGTGCTCGCTCGTGTCGTTGCGGAAGGGGAAGATCGCCACGATCGGCTGCGAGTCGGGGTGGTCGAGGATCTCGCGCTGCCAGAAACCCGAATCGAAGAGCGCGTTCAGGTTCTCTTCGGCGAGGTAGTCGAGGTCGGCCTTGTCGAGGCCTGTCGACAGCGGGGCGTCGTCGAGGCCGGGGTTGTCGGTACCCGCGCCACCGCGGCTCACCACCGGGGCGCAGCCCAGGGCGAAGATCAGCGCCGCCACCAGTGAACTCAGTAGAAGCAGTTGCAACGTGCGCTCAGCGGACGCACCGCTCGGATTCGAAGCGAACATCGAAGTCGTCTCCCCTCATTTCCAGTCTCTCGATCTGGGGGTCGGTCACAGCCCCACCCCCGACACGACGGTGGAGCATCATGGCATGTTCGACGAGCGTGCGCCCTGGAAAATTCAGGCGCCGGGTGCGGCGTTTCGTTGCCATTCGCGGAGCAACCACTCGGCGTAGAGGTAGAGCCGATGGTCCGCGCCCCCGCGGCGGTGCTGTGCGAGACGCTCGCCGAGGAATGACTCGGCGTTCTCGCCACGACCGTCCGCGGGACCGAATTGCAGCGCCCCATCGCGAAACCAGGCGCCGATCGGGATCCCGAAGCCCTTCTTGGGCCGTTCGATGATTTCCCTCGGAAGCCAGGGCGCCAATGCCCGCTTCAGCATCCACTTGGTCCGACCGCGCGCGAACTTCTCCTGCAAGGGCAGCCTGCGGACGAAGTCGACCAGTTCGATGTCGAGGAAGGGCGACCGCACCTCGAGACCACAGCGCATGCTCGCGCGATCCACCTTGGCGAGGATGTCGTTCTGCAGATAGAGCTCGGTGAAGAACTGCAGGGTGTGCGCCACCGGCGAGGGATGGCGCGCTCGGTCGTAGGCTTCGATCGCTTCGCTGTAGAGCTCTTCCTCGTCGACGGGAAGGCTCGTCAGTTCGGCGATCTCGGCCGGCGAGAGCGGCGCCATCCAGCGCGCATTCCAGAGCGGCTCGGGATGGGAGAGTCCCGCGAGGGTGCGGTTCAGCCGGAAGCCGAAGCTCATGTTGTGGTGGGCGACGGGAAGCCGCGCTGCCAGCCAGCGAATCGCGCGATGGACCGGACGTGGAACGATGCGCGCGTAGTAGCGCGCGAGCGCGAGGGCGCGGAACGGGTCGTAGCCGGCGAGGAGTTCGTCGGCTCCGTCCCCACCGAGCGCGACGGTGACGTGTTCGCGCGCGATCTGCGAGAGCATCGCCGTCGGAAGCAGCGAGGGGTCGGCCATCGGCTCGTCGAGATCGGCGGCGACTCCGGGAGCGAGTCGTTCGAGTTCGCCCCGGGTGAAGCAGCGCATGTGATGACGCGTGCCGAAGTGCGACGCGGCCCGCGCGGCCGGCCCACTCTCGTCGAAGCTCGGATCGTCGAAGCCGATCGAGAAGCTGTCGAGATCGCCTTCGCGCAGGTGCACCGCCGCCGCCGTGATGGCCGACGAATCGATCCCCCCACTCAGGAAGACGCCCACCGGAACGTCGGCGACGAGGCGGCGCGACACCGCGCGCTCGAGTTTCTCGCGCAGCGCCTCGTCCCGGGCCGCGCGCATCGCGCCTTCGAAGTTCGGCTCCGGCTCGAGGGCGAAGCGCCAGTACTGGGAGACCCGCCCGCGCCCGCCGCCGAGCGGGAAGACGAGGTTCGCCCCGGCCCGAAGCTTCGAGACGCCTTCGAGGATCGAGTGGGGCGCCGGCACGTAGCCGTAGCCGAAGTACTTGTGTACGGCACGCGCCGAAAGCGCACCCGAAATCTCGGGATGGAGGCGCAAGGCCCCGAGTTCCGAAGCGAAAACGATCTCGCCCGCGCGCGGCTCCGCGTAGTAGAGGGGCTTCTGTCCGAAGCGATCGCGCGAGAGCATGAGCCGCCCGGCCCCGCGATCGTAGAGCGCGAACGCCCACATCCCGTTCAGCCGCGATACGAGATCCTCGCCCCACTCGCGATAGGCATGGAGCAACACCTCGGTATCGGAGTGATCACTCGCGAAGCGGTGCCCGAGCTTTTCGAGGTCGGCGCGCAGCTCGCGGTGGTTGTAGATCTCTCCGTTGAAGACGATGTGCAGCCGATCGTCGGCCGTCGTCATCGGCTGCGCGCCGCCGCCGTGATCGAGGATCGAAAGCCGCGTGTGCCCGAGGTACACCGCACGCGCCGGGTCGTGATGAACTCCCCGATCGTCGGGTCCACGGTGGTGGAGGCTCGCCACCATCCGGTCGAGCACGCCCGGTGCGTCGCCCCGGGCCTCTCCCACGAATCCCGCGATGCCGCACACGATCAGTCGTCCGCCGTGGGAGGCGACCTTCGCTCGCGGAAGTCGTTGGGGAAGTTGAGCCGGGTGCGCACGCGGTAGGGCACGCGGTTCTGCGACTCGTAGTAGGTGCGCACGAGGAGCTCGGCGAGGAAGCCCATCAGGATGCTCATGCATCCACACAGCGCCGCCATCACCGCAATGAGCGGAAGCGGGGTTTCGATGTACGTCGCGATGCCCGCGAGCTTCAGATACGTGGCGTAGACCGAAGCGCAGCCCGCCACCGCGAAGCTCGCCAGCCCGAAGCCACCGAAGACGTAGATCGGCTTGGTTTCGTAGCGGCCGAGGAAGAGCACCACGAGCAGGTCGAGCATCACCTTCACGACGCGCTCGAGCCCGTAGTTCGAATGCCCTTCGGTGCGCGCGCGATGGCCCACCGGAATCTCGGCCACGCGTGCGCCCTGGCGCGCCGCGTAGATGGGGATGAAGCGGTGCATCTCGCCGTAGAGCCGCACGCGTTCGAGCACGTCGGCGCGGTAGGCCTTGAGCGAGCAGCCGTAGTCGCGCAGCAGCACCCCCGAGGTCAGCGAGATGATGCGGTTGGCGACCCGACTCACCCACACGCGCGAGAAGCGCTTGTCCTTGCGGTCGCGACGCCAACCCGACACGACGTCGTAGCCCTCGGCCAGCTTGTCGAGCAGTCGCGGAATGTCCGAGGGATCGTTCTGTCGGTCGCCGTCCATCGGGATGATGATCGAGCCCTCGGCGGCATCGATGCCCGCCATCATGGCCGCGGTCTGTCCGAAGTTGCGGCGCAGCCGAATCGCGCGGATCCAACTCTCCTTGCGCGCCAATTCGACGAGGATCGGCCAGCTCTCGTCCCGGCTGCCGTCGTCGACGAAGATGATCTCGAAGCGCTGCTGCAGGCCGAGCAGCACGTCCGTGACCTCTTCGCACAGGGGGAGCAGATTCGCTTCCTCGTTGAAGATCGGGATCACGATGGAGATCTGCGCCCGCTCGCCGCGGGCTTCGCCCTCGGCGCTGCGGGTGTCCTCGACCCACTCCTCGCTCCGACTGTCCGTGCGCGCGACCAAGCCACCCCTCCGGCCCCCTCATCGGCGATTTCGCGTTTCCGATTGAGGGGGGCTTCCCCACGAAATCCCGCCGGGCGGGCGGCAGATGGCGGCGCCAGTTGCGCGCCGCTGGAGGCGTCTGGCTCCTCCAGTCGTCGCCTGGAGCGCCCGATGCGAGGCACATGGGTACGGAGACCGGGGAGGGACTTCGAGGCCGCGAGAGGGGGGCCTTCGCGCTGCTGCTCGCCGCGAGTGTGGCGATCGCCCTCGCCGCAATCTTCGCCTTCGACTACCTGCCGACCCACGACGGCCCCCAGCACATCTACGCCATTCACGCGAAGCAACACCTGGGCGACCCCGGAAACGGCTACGCGCGCTTTCTCGAAGCGGGTCGGCCGCTCACCGCCCAGGGCTTCGCCGCGATCTTCGGCCCCTTCGATCAAGTGCTGTCTTGGCGCGACGCCTATCGCGCCGCCCTCGCCTGCATGCTGCTCGCCTGGATCTTCGGCGCGGCGGTGCTCGCACACGTGCTTTCGCCGCAGCGGGTATGGCTCGGGTTGGCGTTGGGTGGAGCCGGCTTCTCATGGTCGCTCTACATGGGCTTCTTCTCGTTCTATGTCGCGACCGCGTTCGGGTTGTGGGTGCTGGCGTTCGCCGCGGCGTGCGATTTCGATCGCGCGACATCGCGCGCGGGGCTCGCCGCGCTGCTCCTGGTGCAGGGTTGGCTGCACATCTTTCCCGCCGCACTGACGGGGGCCGTCGCGCTGCTCCTCTGCGTGGCGAAGTCGGCCCCGGATGCGCGGCTTCGCACACTCCTACGGGCGGTACCCGTCGGTCTTCCCCTCGCCCTGCTCGCACTCTTGATCGTGATGGGACGCGGTGAGCAGACCGAGTTGCTCGGTCGCGATGCAAGTAGTTGGCAATCACAGTGGACCGGGATCGCGCTCGGCGCGAAGGCACTGCTCGGCGGGCCCGCCTGGCGCGCGTTCGGCCTCCCGCTGTTGGCCGCCGCACTGCTCGCGACGGCACTCCTGCGCATGCGCGCGAGGCTCTCGCCATGCGATGGAGTGCTGATCGCGGCTGGGGTCGTCGCCGCAGTCGCGGGTTTCGCTGCACCTCTGCACCTGATCGGTTGGGACTTCTTCTCGCTGCGCTTCCTCCCGCTGGCGTTGGCGTGCAGCCTCCTGGCCTTTCCCCTCGAAGGAGTGGACGAGCGAACGCGCGGCTTCGTCGCGACCGTGTGCGCGATCGTCGCCCTCGCGAACCCGCTCTGGGCCTTCGACTACAACCGCGAACTCGATCGCGTCGCCAAGCCCGCCCTGCAGGCCCTCGACCTGCCCCTCGAACGAAGCGGCCCGCGCCTCGCGGTGGTGATGGACCCGGGCCTCGCCGCGGTCGACGACCCGGCGAGCACCGCCATGCCCTTCGCGGTTCCCCTGCTGAACCTCGGACAGCTCTACGCCACCGCGCAGGGGGGCTTCCCGGCGGACACCTTCGCGATCTCTCCCGCGACCCATCAGGTGCTGATCCGCGACGACGCCCCGGCCTTCCCCCCCTACCCCGATCGCAGCTTCGTCTTCTCCCTGGCCCGCGAAGAGGCCGAAGGCGAGCGCAGCGATGTACGGGAGAAATTCGCCTCCTACGCGGCGAGCTTCGGAGCCGGTTTCGAAGACGTCGTCTGGTTCGGTCGCCCGGAGGATCACGCCCTGCTCGAGGCGCGCGGCTTCACCTTCGATCACCGCGAGGGAGGGCTCGCGATCGCGCGCTTCATGGGTTGTCCCCTCACCGTCGACTTCGGCGATCCGCCCCGCCGCGAGCTCGAGATCGAACTCGGCTGGTTCCCGTTGCTCGAATCGAGCGGGCGACAGCGCGTGGCCGCGAGTGCCTCGGGGCCGGTGGAGTTGATCGGCGCGCCCTGCGGCCCCGTGTGGTTGCGCGTGCGCACTGCAGGTGAGGTGCACGCCGGGGCGAGCACCAGGTCGGGTGCTTGCCGCGGGGCCGATGCCGAGGGTCGCGTCGTGCTGCGCGATACGCGCGCCACCCCCAACGTGCGCTGCGAGCTCGACGCCGGCTGAGCGGCCCGCGACGCGCCGGCGAGGCCGCCTTGGGTACACTGCCCGGATGCCTCGACCCTACCGTTCCCATACGACGACCCGTGGCCGCAACATGGCGGGAGCCCGCTCGCTCTGGCGCGCCACGGGCATGACCGATGACGACTTCAACAAGCCGATCATCGCGATCGCGAATTCCTTCACCCAGTTCGTGCCGGGCCACGTCCACCTCTACGACGTGGGTCAGCGCCTGAAGCAGGTGATCGACGCGAACGGCGGGTACGGGGTCGAGTTCAACTCGATCGCGGTCGACGACGGCATCGCGATGGGACACGACGGCATGCTCTACTCGCTGCCGAGCCGCGACCTCATCGCCGACAGCGTCGAGTACATGGTCAACGCCCACATGGCGGACGCCCTCGTCTGCATCTCGAATTGCGACAAGATCACTCCCGGCATGCTGATGGCCGCCATGCGGCTGAACATCCCGACGATCTTCGTCTCGGGCGGCCCGATGGAGGCCGGCAAGGCGGTCGGGACCCAGGACCGCCACGGCAACCCGCTGCCCGAAGCCCTCGACCTGATCGACGCGATCATCCAGGCGCAGAACGAAGACGTCGAGGACGAGACCCTCGAGATCATCGAGCGCTCGGCCTGTCCGACCTGCGGCTCGTGCTCGGGAATGTTCACCGCCAACAGCATGAATTGTCTGACGGAAGCCCTCGGGCTCTCGCTCCCCGGCAACGGCAGCCTGCTCGCCACCCACGCAATGCGCTGGGAGCTCTTCGAGAAGGCCGGCTCGCGCATCGTCGAACTCGCAAAGCGCTTCTACGAAGAAGACGACGAAGGGGTGCTGCCGCGTGGCATCGCGACCTTCGAAGCCTTCGAGAACGCCATGACCCTCGACATCGCCATGGGGGGCTCGACGAATACCGTGCTCCACTTGTTGGCCGTGGCCCATGAAGCCCGGGTCGACTTCACGATGCGCGACATGGACCGCATCTCGCGGGTGACCCCGACGCTCTGCAAGGTGGCGCCTTCGTCGAGCTACCACATGGAAGACGTCGGACGGGCGGGCGGCATCTTCACCATCCTGGGCGCCCTCGACCGCGCGGGGTTGATCGACACCTCCGTCGGCACGGTCCACGCGAAGACCCTGGCCGACGCCATCGCGAGCAATGACATCCGGCGCGAGGGCGCGGACGAACGCGCCCGGGCGCGCGCGCTCTCGGCACCGGGCGGGGTGCGCACCACGGTCGCCTTCTCCCAGGACAAGTACTACGACGAAGCCGACATCGACGGCGAAGCCGGCTGCATCCGCGAGGTCGAGCACGCCTACAGCACCGACGGCGGTCTCGCCGTGCTCTACGGCAACATCGCCGAGGATGGCTGCATCGTGAAGACAGCCGGTGTCGACGAGAGCATCCTCGCCTTCGAGGGGCCGGCCCACATCTTCGAGAGCCAGGACGCCGCCGTCGAAGGGATCATCCGCGACGAGGTGAAGGCGGGTGAGATCGTCTTGATCCGCTACGAGGGCCCCAAGGGTGGGCCGGGCATGCAGGAGATGCTCTACCCGACCTCGTACCTCAAGTCGAAGAAGCTCGGCGTGGCCTGCGCACTCGTCACCGACGGGCGCTTCAGCGGAGGTTCCTCGGGCCTTTCGATCGGGCACGTGTCCCCCGAGGCGGCCGAGGGCGGTGCGATCGGTCTCATCGAAGACGGCGATGTGATCAAGATCGACATCCCGAACCGCACGATCGATCTGGTGATCGACGACGCCACTCTCGCGAGCCGACGTGAGGCCATGGAAGCCCGCGGCGCGAACGCGTGGAAGCCGGTCGAGAAGCGCGAGCGCAAGGTGTCCGAGGCATTGCGCGCCTACGCGCTGCTGACGACGAGTGCGGCGCGCGGCGCCGTGCGCGACACCAGCCAGCTCGAGCGCAAAGACTAGATCTGGGTCGTCAGGTAGTCGCGCAGCTCGTCTTCGAGTTGGGCCTCGGTGAGATGCCCGCGCGCGACCAGCAGCTCGCCGAGCTTGGGGCGCGAGGCGAGCTGCAGGTCGACGATCCGCTCGACCTCCCGTTCGTCCATGTAGCCGAGCTTCACCGCGATCGCGCCGAATCGATCGGGTTGCAACGCCTGTTCGGCGAGGATCTTCATGATCTCCGGAATGCGCAGCACACCCTCTTCGAGGGCCAACTTGCCAAAGGGCTTCGTGCGATCGAGTTGCTCCGTCAGCGCCTCGAAGAGCTGATGCTCGTCGATGCGTCCGCGCTTCACGAGAAAGAGTCCAAACATCCCGACCTCGAACGGTAGACCGCGTGGCCTACACGATGATGTGGCTACCATTCGGTCAGCGCTTCGCCGACTGAACCGCTTTCGCGAGGCGGATGGCCATCGTTCGGCAGCGTGACGATCCGCCCCGAACCGGCCTGGGGGATCCGGAAAAGCCCCGAGCTCACCGCGCGACTCCCCCGCGGTCGGGCGTCGTGGCTTCGGACCACGCGATTCCCGTGTCGCATCGATAGGGGACGTGACGCTCGTCCCCCCTCGAATCATCTTTCTCCCGAACGCGAATCCAGTGAGGGAGAACCCGATGCGAACCCGGTCCACGCGAAGCTCTCGAGCCCTGGCCTTCGGCCTGTGCGCCATCACCCTGGCGAGCGCGATCGCCTGCGGGGGGCCGCGGCGCCCCGAATCCTTCGAGCTGGCGAGCTACCAGAACAACAGGGCGGATGTCGTCGACGACTTCACGAAACTCGACCGCGGCAAGGCGTGGCGCGACGTGAAGCGCGTCTTCATACCCTCCTTCCAGGTCGAGTACATCGTCTCGAGTTCGGCTTCGGCGGGCTCCTACTCGTCGAACATGTCCTCGTCGCGAACCACGGCCTTCTACGAATTGGGCGGACTCGACGACGCGCGCGTGCAGGGGATCACCGACGCGCTGTACTCGAAGTTCGTCGCCGGCCTCGAGGCACAGGGGATCGAGGTCGTCTCGCACGAAGCCCTCGCGGCGCAGCCCGCCTGGGCGAAGCTCCAGGCGAAGGGCGAGGCCACGCCCGTCCTGGGCAAGAGCCGCCTCGAACCCCAGGCGGGCAAGTCGATCGTCGCGACGCCGACCGGTACGGCGGTCTACTACACGCAGACCGACCCGAAACTCGGCCTCGCCGGCGCCTTCAAGAACATCGGCTCGATCAACAAGGGCGAGAACGCGGGCTCCTTCGAAGGGGCGCTCATGGAAGCCCTCGACGCCGACATGGTGAAGGCCCGCCTCGTGATCGGCTTCGCCCAGCTGGCCGCCGAAGGGGGGTGGAACAAGTCGTCCTCGGTCGCCGCGGATTTCCGGTTCACCATCGCGCCCAAGACCTCGGAGGTGAAGATCGTGAAGGACTATCGCAAGAACAAAGCGCCCTTCTCGAGCAACATCCTCTACCAACCCCGCGTCGACAAAGCCGCCCACGCCTACCTGACGCAGCCGATCTTCAGTCCCGCCCCCTTCGTCGAATCGATCGAGGACACCACCCCCGTCGGCGCCCGCGCGGGCGAAGCGGTCGCCAACACCCTCTCGGTGCTGGCCTCGCTTTCGACGGGCTCGGGCATCTCGACCTCGAAGACCCGCCAGTACACGGTGACGATCGACCCCGAGGTCTACCAATCGAGCGCCGAGCAGTACGCGGGCGTCGTACTCTCGATGTTCCACGACCAGCTGGCGGGGGCGCGCTAGACGCCAGCCCGACCGCGCACGTAGGAACCAGGGCCGCCCGGGTGTCAGGTTTTCTGACCCGGGCGGTTTCCTTTCGTGCGACTTTTCGTCACTGAATCGGTCGGTATCGACTCCGCCACAACGTAGTTCCGTGACACTTCTGCGTGAAAGCCGCCACTTCCCCGGAAGACCCCACACCGAGGATCTTCCCTGTTGTTGCTCACGCCGAGGCGCCCACGGCCGCGACGCGCTGCGTTGCACTTCCTTCGATTCCGCTCGATCGCGATCGCGGGGCTCGCACTCTGCATCGGGCTGTCGGCTGCGCCCGCTCTCGCTCAGACCCCCGACGCCAGCGGCGCACACGGAGCAAACGGCGCCGACGGCGACCCGGGGCACCCCGGTGAAGACGGCGCGCCGGGCGGCGACGCGACCGCATTGGCCGAGACCGAGCTCACCGCGACCGCAGTCGGTGGCTGGGGAGGACACGGCGGAGCCGGAGGTGAAGCGGTCGAGCTCGACGCGGACGGCGCCCATGGCGGGCACGGTGGTCGTGGCGGCGACGCCAGCGCGACAAAGACCGGCGCGGCGATAGGGGTCAGGACCTCGGCAGGCGCGACAGCGCGCGGCGGATACGGGGGCGATGGGGGGCCGGGCGGGGCGGGTCTGGGCGCAGGCGTTACCGGTGGCGCCGGCAACGGCGGGCACGGCGGTGAAGCGACCAGCACTTCGAACGCCGAAGTGTCCACCTTCCTCTTCACGCTCCCGGTCTTCGCCGAAGCGTGGGGGGGACGTGGTGGCGACGCCCACGGCGAGGGCTCTGCGGGCGATGGGGGAAACGCGACTTCCCACGCCCAGGCGACCACCGAGGGGAGGGAGGGGATCTCCGCCAGTGCGTTGGCGTGGGGAGGCAACGGCGGGAGTTCGGCACAGGGCTCAGCGGGAGCGGGTGGTGTTGCCACCGCGACCGCAAGGGCGACTTCGAATAGCGGCGCCGATGCACACGCGAGAGCAGACCAACGCATGGGGCACGGTGCAGCGGGCGAGACGGGGCGCGGTCGAGATTCGATCCTGGACAATGCCGTCTCCGGTTCGACCTCCGGAGAACTCCGCCTCGGTCAAATTAGCCACGCCGGTGGCTCGACCGATGGCGGAAACGGCGGCCACGCAACCTCGATCCTCAGTGCGACGAACCCCGGCCTCGGCGATCTCTCGATCTCGTCGTCTGCCACCGGCGGCTACGGTGAAATCGGCGGCGATGCACGGGCCCACGCATATGGCACCACGAACAATGCATCTAGACTCACGGTTGCGGCAAGTGCAGCCGCAGGTGAAGGATGGTCCGGCGTTGGGACAGCAATCGCCACCGCGGAAGGGCATTCGACCGGCGGAGGCGACGTCACGGTCATCGCGCGAAAGGTGGGCCTTTCCTCCGGACAGGAAGGTGGCGCACCGCCAGAGGAGATCCGCGACGCTGCACACGGCTCGACGTCCGGCTCGCTGACCCTCTGGCACGAGATCTCCGGCGCAAACGGAGGCGGCTCGGGTGTGCGGGGCGGAGACGTATCGTCGTGGCTCGACGCATCGAACCCCGGCGGTGGCTCGATTCACGGTCGCTCCTTCGCCACTGGTGGACACGGTGCAGGCGGGATCGGACCCAGTGGTTGGATACAACCGGGGGACGGAGCGGACGCCCATGCGAGTGGACGCGCGACCGACCACTCGGGAGCCGGCGCTTCACTGCGTGTCGTCGCGCGCGGAGGCTTTGGTGGTTCATGGTCAGCCCCGGGATTGGACCCGGACGAGGTCGGCGGACACGGTGGAAACGCAACCCTCGGAGAAGTCTTCGCCTGGTCGAACGGCGGCGATGTCGACGTTACGGGCGAGGCGTCTGGAGGCCGAGCCCGGGGCACGGCCGGGGGGAACGGTGCAAGCGTCGCACTGAAGGACGCAGTCAAGGGATTCACCACCGGAAACCTACGGCTGGAGCAGATCGCGACAGGGGGCGATGCCGGGCACTCACGAATCACGCTGAGCGACGAAGCGGGACGAGCTGGCGATGCCTCCAGTGAACTGACGAAGTACACCTCGAGCAAGCATCTCACTGTTGAAGTCAGAGCGATCGGCGGCGAAGGCGGCAATGGATACGACGGCGCCGCAGCGACATCAGGCGGCAACGCCTCCACAACCGGCTTCGCCTGGAACGACGCCGGGGGCGCCACGGTTCACGGTCGTGCGACCGGTCGGGACGGGGGTCGGCTCATCGACTCCGATCCGACGACCCAGGCCGGTAACGGTGGGGACGCAACGAATCGCGTGACCGCCGTGACCGTCGGAGACGGTCACGACATCGAGATCGCACCCCACGCAACGGATACGCGGGTCGCGAGCGCTGCCGCGGGCCGCGGCGGACCGAATAGCGAAAGACGCCAAACTGGCGATGGTCCGATTGGCAACGGCGGCAATGCAGCCAGTCAATCGTTCGGCGTCGCCCTGGGCGACAGCCGAGTTCGAGTCGTGGACGCTGCCGTCGGCGGCGACGGCAGCCGGGGTCTGTCTTCGCACGGAGGGGTGTTTGGCAACGGCGGTCACGCCCAATCCCATGCCGAGGCAAGCAATCGCGGGCTGAGCGAGGTAACCGCGCGAAGCGCTGCAACGGGCGGCTCAAGTTCGGTGGATGGGACCCGCTCCGGCGATGCGACTGCACGGGCCCTCGCGTCGGGTCAGGGTATCGCCACTGCGACGTCGCACGCGGCAGCTGGGATCACCCCCACCTTTCCCCCGGTCGACCTCACGGGAGGTGCGGCTACCGCATCGAGCCAGGCCGAGGGTCGCCTCGCGGCGCTTGCGTCGAGTCAGGCCGAGGGCGCTACCGGGCAGGCTCAGTCGAGCGCGCTGCTTCGCACCGAGGGTCTGATCGATCGGGCGAACATCGAGTCATCCGCATCGATCGCGAGCGAGGTCTCGGCAACGACCGCTTCGATCTCCCAGGTTCGATTCGAGTCAACAACCGCCGCGCCCGGACTCGATGGAATCGATTCCTATGGCCTGGTCGTCATCAAGGACGAAATGCCGGCTTCACACTCCGTCCCCTTCGCTGAGATCACCCTCGGCGGCGGTCTCGCAGAAGCAGGAGACATCACCGAGTTCGATCATGAGGTCGTAGTCGAAATGGTGCTCGACCTCGCCGTACTGGAAGCCGACCTCCCGCTCGGCCTCACCATGTTCGATGGCGCAGAATCCAGTGGCGATGGCTTCGAAGGACTCGACTTCATCATCGAGATGGGCGACGTGACCCTGGTCGAGCGGCACTTCGAGAGTGAAGAGAGCGCCGAGAACTACTTCAGCTCGACACTCCTCTCCCTCGGCGTGCCTTCCGAACGCTCGGGCGAACTCGCCAAGCTCCGCATCACCTTCGACCTGGACTTCGCGGGCGACCCGAGTCGCTTCGGCACCAAGATCCAACTCAAGCAGATTCCCGAACCGGGAACCGCCGTCGGGGTCGGGCTCGGCATGATCATGATTGGCATCTCGCGGCGTCGCGCACTGCGCAAGCACTGACCGCTTGCCCTACCCCGCCCGTCGCAACATCTCTCGCGCCAGGCTCGAGACGATGTCGCCGACGATCACGATCGCGACTCCGAGGGCGACGAAGAAGACGAGCACGTCGGTGTGGCCGCGGCTTCGGGCGTCGTCGATCCAGAAGCCCAGGGAGACGATGCCGAGCAGACCGAGCACGGTGGATTCGCGCACGCAGGTCTCCCAGCGGTAGAAGAAGTAGAGCAGCAGGCGCGGGAGCAGCTCGGGAAGCAGGACCCATACTGCGAGCTGGCTTCGCCGGCCGCCGATCGCGCGAAGCGAGGCGGGGGCCGGGCTCGGGATGTTCTCCACGGTCTCCGCGCCGAGCCGACCGAGGATGCCGGCGTTGTGAACGGCCAGCGCCAGGATCGCGGTCCACGGTGTGGGTCCGAAGATCGCGAGCAGCAGGAACGCGGCGAGGTATTCGGGGATCGAGCGCATGGCGACGAGGGCGGCGCGGGTCGTCTGCCGCACGAAGGTCCATGCGAAGCGCAGGGAAGCGGGCGCCTGTCGCGTCGAGCGCACGAAGGGTTCGGCGGTCGCGAAGTTTCGTGCGGACGGCAACGAAAGCAGGACGCTCGCGAGCCCCGCGAGCCCGATCGCGACGATCGAGATCCCGAGCGTCATTCCCATGGCTTTGGTGCCCCGCGACGCCATGATGTCGCGCGCCCAATCCCACGCGACACCCCAATCCCAATCCACCCCCTGCAGCGGATAAGGCCGCATCTCGACGATGAAGCGATCGAGATTCGCCTGCCGTCGTTCGGAGAGCAGATCGAGCCAGTCGAAACTCCCCACCCACCACGCGGTGATCATCAAGAGCGAGATCACGGCGACGCTCCCGCGCACGAAGGGATCGCGCGGTCGCTCCCGCCATAGCTGATCGACGGCGGCGTCGCTGGCTTCGCGCTTCATGCCAGCACCCGCTTTCGCACCGCGCCACTCCAGGCATCGGCGGCGACGATCAGCACGAGCAACGTGTAGAGAAAGGTCCAGACCTCGCCGTAGTTCGTGGCGCTGAACGACTGGCGAATGTAGAGGCCGAGGGTCGGAAAGCCGAAGAATCCCAACACCGCCGAAGAACGCAGGATGCATTCGAAGCGATAGAACGCATAGGCCACCATGTCGGGAAGCGCGCGGGGAATCAGCGCGAAGCAATAGGTCTGCAGACCGCTCGCGCCGACGCCGCGCAGCGCGGTGGCCGAGTTGCGCGGCGCCTCGTCGACGAGTTCCGAGAAGATCTTCGCCAGCACCCCGCCATAGGGGATCGCCAGGGCGAAGACCGCCGCGAGATCGTTCAGGCCGACCGCGGCGAGGAAGAGCACCGCCCACAGGAGTTCGTGCACCGAGCGCATGCCGATGATGAGCAAACGCGCCGCGGCACACGCGAGGGGGAAGAGCGAACGCCGCAACCACGCCACCACGCCGTTTCGCTCACTCGCCCCCTCTCCACTCCACCACGCCGACGACGCCGCAAAGCCGAGCACGACACCCAGCAGGAGCGCGAGGCTCATCGCGGCCGCCCCCACGATCACGGTGTGGGCCGCAGCCTGGACGGCCAACTCGAGAAGCGGCGGCGTGCCCTCGGGAACGAGGGCGCTCTCAGCCTGCCAGGCTGGAGACAGCGCGCGCGCGAAGAAGCGCCCCGCCAGCTCGAGCCCGCCGGCGGTCGGCACCAGTTCCGAAAGCGAAAGTCCCAGTCCTCGCCACGCGAGCGCGCATGCCAGCGCACCGCTCGCGAAGAGGATGACCCGAACCCCGACCGGGGCGGGTGCACGAACGTCGTCAGCCGCCATCGAGTCGAGCCTCGCCGATGGGCGGGGGTTCGCGGAGTTCGGTCGCGGCGTCTTCCGCCCGACCGTTGCGCGCGCCGAGGGCGTAGAGGGCGTCGAAGGTCGCGTCGTCGATCGATCGGGTCGCGCGATCGAAGACCACGCGGCCGGCACGCAGGCCCACCAGTCGCGGCAGGAAACCGCGCGCGAGGTCGAGGTTGTGGAGGCTCATGCAGAGGGTGAGCCCCTCTTCGCGCGAAATGCGGGCGAGCAGCTCGACGGTGTCACGCGCTCGGGCGGGGTCGACGCTCGCGACCGGTTCGTCGGCGATCAACGCCGTGGGTCTCTGGAAGAGCGCTCGCGCAAGCGCGACCCGCTGCTGCTCGCCGCCCGAGAGACGATCGGTTCGCTCGAAGAGCTTGTCCTCGATGCCCACGCGCTCGAGCAGTCCATGCACTTCGCGCAGCACCGCGCGCGAGGGGAAGAGGAACGCGCCGAGGGAACGTGCGAAGCCCATCTGTCCGAGACGCCCCGCGATCACGTTGTGGGCGACACGCAGGTTGGGGACGAGGTCGAGCCCTTGATGGATGAAGCCGATGTGACTCCGCAGGCCGCGCAGCTCGCCGCGCGAAACCTCGCCGAGCGCTCGCCCCGCCACCCGCACCCGGCCCGAGGTCGGCGGCTGACTGCCGTTCAGCGCCTTGAGCAGGGTGGTCTTGCCGCCACCACTCGGCCCGACGAGGCCCACGGCCGAGCCGGGTGCGATGTCGAGGGAGACCGTATCGAGGGCGCGCACGGTTCCGAAGCGAACCGTCACGTCTTCGAGCTGGAATCCGGCGGCGTCGACCACTTCGTTTCCTAGCGAATGAATCCGAGGTCACGCGCGAGCGTGCGAATGGCTTCGAAGTCTTCGTTGCGAGCGGGGATCAGCGCACGGCGCGGAAACGCAGAAAGCAGATCGGCGTCGTCCATCTCGATCAGGGCGCGCTGCAGCCGATCGGTGAAACCGGCGCCGTAGCGCGTCTCCAACTCGGGATGGGCGGTGAAGTTGTAGTCGGCGTAACCCGGCGTGCGCCAGATGACCCTGACCTTCTCCGGATCCGTCTCCCCCTCGGCGACGCGTCGGTCGTAGACCTTGTAGTTGACGGCGCCCACCTCGAATTGCCCCGAGGCGACGAGTTCGACCGTGCGGTCGTGGCTACCGGAGAAACTGACCGCGGCGAAGAAATCTTCCGGCGCGCGCCCGGTGGCCTCTCGGATGAAGGCTTCGGGCATCAAGCGCCCCGAGGTCGAGCCCATCGAACCGAAGGTGAATCGCTTGCCCTCGATGCCGCTCGGAAAACCCTCCGAAGGCGCGAGGCCGCTGTCGACGTGGGCAATGAAGTACGAGTAGAAGTTCGGGTCTTCCACGCCCTGGGCGATCGCGCGTGCGCCTTCGACGGCGTGGCGCGCCTGCACGCCGGAGAGGCCACCGAACCAGGCCAGATGTACGTCGGCGTTCTTGAACAGGTCCACAGCGTCGGCGTAGCGCGTGGCGTGAACGTACTCGACCGGAACGCCGAGGCGCTCTGCGAGATAGGCGGCCACCGGCGCGAAGCGTTCGCGCAGCCGGGTTTCATCTTGATCGGGGATCGCGGAAAAGCGCAGTACCGGCGCTTTCGGATCGATGGCGTTGGCACCGGTGGTGCCTGCGACGCCCAGCACGAGGCCGAATGCGAGCAGATGGACGAGTCGACGCACGAGTTGCATGGGGCTCCTGGGAAGACGGGACCGACGCGGGTCGTTGGGGGTGTCTCGGCTGCGGGCGCGCTGCGAGAGACCGCCGAGATTCGCAACCCGCATCACAAAGTGCAAGCCAGCCTTCCTGTATGCTCGCGCGATGCTCGACCTGCGTTCCGCCACACCCGCCACCTGGCTCGACGCCGTGCTGGCGGATTTCGACGCCTTCCTGCTCGACCACGCCGCCGCCGAACGCAAGGCGTCGGCGGTCGCTCTCTCGCTGATCAGCCACTACCCCGACCGCGCAGAACTCGTCGCCGCCATGATGGACATCGCGCGGGAAGAGCTCGAGCACTTCTACCAGGTCTACAAGCGCCTCGACGCGCGTGGGCTGATCCTCGCGCGCGACGACAAGGATCCCTACGTGGGCGCGCTCCGCGCGCGAATCCGCCGCGGGGCGGACGCCTACTTCCTCGATCGCCTGCTCGTTGCCGGGATCGTCGAAGCGCGGGGGTGCGAGCGGTTCGGCCTGGTGGCCAGTGCCCTCGAAGACGAGGCACTCGCCGCCTTCTATCGCGCCATCGCCGAATCCGAAGCGCGCCACGACGAGGTCTTCATCGGGCTCGCGCACGAGTACTTCCCGAAGGACGAAGTCGACGCGCGCCTCGACGTGCTGCTCGACGAAGAAGCCGAGATCGTCGCGGGGCTCGAAATCCGCGCAGCTCTCCACTGATGGCCACGGCACTTCGTTAGTGGCGATCCCCGTCGAAAAGGCCGTACGCAAGTATCTCGAAGCGCACGCCGAACCCGAAGCCCACGCGGGATCATCGGTCGCGGACAGCCGCGCATCCTACGGCGCAGTCATCTGCATCCCCGCCTACGGCGAAGGCGAATCCCTCTTCGACACCCTGGCTTCGATTCCGACATGCTCGCATGGCAGGGTCCTGGCGGTGGTCGTGATCAATGAACCCGCGGATGCGAGCAGACAGGCACTCGAGACGAACCGCGCGGCTCTCGAACGCCTTCGCAAGCACACCCTCGAAGCGATCGACGATCGGTGCGCCATCGGCCCCTTCGGCGAGCACGACCTCGCGCTGATCGATCGCACGGCGTCCTTCGCCCTACCGCCGAAACGGGGCGTGGGCCTTGCGCGAAAAATCGTCGCCGACTTCGCCCTCGGGCTCCAGGCCCACGGCGGCGTCGCATCCCCGGTCATCCACTGCACGGACGCCGACGCCCTGCTCCCACCCGACTACTTCGAGCGTCCACGCGAGCCGGCGGTCGCGTGGACGTACGACTTCCGCCACGAGGGCGGCCCCGCGATCCTCGAATACGAGATCTATCTGCGTTACGCGGTACTCGGCCTTCGCGCCGCCGGTTCGCGCTGGGCGTGGCACGCGATTGGAAGCACGCTGGCGATCGATGCTTCGGCCTATGCCCGGGTGCGCGGCTTTCCCCGCCGAGAAGCGGCCGAAGACTTCCATCTGCTCGCCAAGCTCTCGAAGCTCGGCCGCATCGCCCCGTTGCGAGGCGAACCCATCCGTCTGGACGACCGCGTTTCGGACCGCGTGCCCTTCGGCACGGGTCGCGCGATGAAGCGCGCCGAGGAACGCGGGCCTGGTGGCGATCCGCTCCGCGTGCCCGACCCCAGGGTGTACGCCTACCTCGAAACCTGGCAGCGCGCGCTCGACGCCCTCGTGCGCGGTGAGCCCTCGTCCGTGGGCGACGCCATCGCCGAGGCCGCCGGGGGTCGGGACGTCGATGCCACCCTCCTCCGCGCGGCCCTCGATTCCCTCGGCGCCATCGAGGCTTACGAAAAAGCCCTGTCGAAACAATCAGATCCCACCCGATACCTCGAGCAGGACTTCGATGCCCTCGCGACCCTGCGCCTGCTCCACGCCCTGCGCGATCGCGTGCACCCCGAAGTCGAGCTCGAGCGCGCGATCGCACGCGCCCCCTTCCTCGACGAAGAGGTGCGCGAAGCATGGGGCGATCTCGAGGCGGTACGCGAGGCCCTCGTCAGGCAGGAGCACCATTGTCTTCGCTGAGTGCGCGACTCACGATCTCGAAGACGTCCTTCGAAAGCGAAGGCCTGCCCGCGATGGACTCCAATTCCGCGCGCATCGATTCGCGTCGCTCGGTGTCGAAGCGTCGCCACTGGTTGAACTGGGAGACCATGCGCGCCGCGATTTGCGGGTTGCTCTGGTTCAGGTCGAGCACGACATCGCGCAGGAAGCGATAGCCCCGCCCGCTCTTTTCGTGGAAACGCACCTGGTTCGCGCTGCAGAAGACGCCCACCAGAGCACGCATGCGGTTCGGGTTCGAGAGCGTGAAATCCGGATGCTCCGACAGCTCGAGCACGCGGTCGAGGGTGTCCTCGCGTTGGGACATCGCCTGCACGCTGAACCACTTGTCGAGCACGAGGGGGTCGTTCTTCCAACGCTGATAGAAAACCTCGAGGGCTTCCTCGCATGCCGACCCGCCGATGTCGCAGAGCAGCGATAGCGCGGCCTGGCTGTCCGTCATGTTGTTCGCGTTCGCGAATTGAGCGCGGACGAGCTCGCTGGTCGCGTCTTCTTCGAGGGCTGCGAGATAGCCGAGCGCCGTGTTCTTGATGCGCCGCTCGGCGATCGCCCCGCCGTCCATGCGGAACTCGCGCGGGGTCGCCAGTTCGCGGTAGCGCGCTTCGAGGGCCTCGCGGTGTGCGCGAGCCAGGGTGCGGATCGCGAAGTCGCGCGCCTCGTGGAGCGCGTCGACGGCGACGACGTTCATCTCCTGCCCCAGCACCTTCTCGGCGGGCAGGCTCAGGGCCAACGCCCGCAGCGAATCGTCGAGGCGCCGATCGTCGAGCACCCGACCGAAGGCTTCGACGAAGACGGGATCGAGTTCGAGGGAACGTCCCGCCTCGACGTC
This sequence comes from Myxococcota bacterium, assembly GCA_028278345.1. Classification (GTDB taxonomy): domain Bacteria; phylum Myxococcota_A; class UBA9160; order UBA9160; family UBA4427; genus DUBZ01. The sequence goes on along the minus strand of JANQEL010000194.1, from coordinate 963 downwards.
TTCCACGAGTCCGTGCAGGAGCTGCGTGGCGAGTTCCTGCCCCGCGTCCCATCGCGTGAAGGAGTCGCTGTCGTGAGCCATCAGGAAGGCGAGCTCTTCGGGTTCCCGGGACATGCGCAGACGCACGGGTGCCGAGAAGTCGCGCAACACCGAGGGCACCGGCCGTCGGTCGACGCCGCCGAAGACGAAGCGCTGCTCCTGCTCGTCGAGCTCGAGCACGCACCCGTCCGCGCGTTGCCGCGCCGGGCCTTCGAGCACGTCGAGATCGAGATCGATCCCATCCGGATCGAGCAGGCCGAAGCGGATGGGAATGTGGAGGGGCTCGCCATCTTCGACTGCAGGATTGCGCTGCCGCAGATGGAGTCGGTACTCGGAAGCCGCCTCGTCCCACTCCCCTTCGGCCTCGACTTCCGGGGTCCCCGGCTGCGCGTACCAGCGCTTGAAGTGGGCGAGGTCTTCGTCGTTGGCGTCCGCGAGGGCGTCGACGAAGTCGTCACAGGTCACGGCACAGCCGTCGTGGCGATCGAAGTAGAGGTCGGTCCCGCGCCGGAAACCGTCCCGCCCGAGCAGGGTATCGAGCATGCGGATCACCTCGGCGCCCTTGTTGTAGACCGTCGAGGTATAGAAGTTGTCCATCGAGATGTAGGACTCGGGCCGGATCGGGTGCTTCATCGGCCCGGCGTCCTCGGCGAACTGCACCGCCCGCAGGATCTTCACCTCATCGATGCGCTTCACCGCGTGGGAGCCCATGTCCCCCGAGAACTGCTGGTCGCGAAAGACCGTGAGCCCTTCCTTCAAGGTCAACTGGAACCAGTCGCGGCACGTCACGCGATTGCCCGTCCAGTTGTGGAAGTACTCGTGGCCGATCACCCCCTCGATGCCCTCGCGATCCTCGTCGGTCGCGGTGTCGGGACGCGCGAGCACGTACTTCGTGTTGAAGATGTTGAGGCCCTTGTTCTCCAT
>JANQEL010000184.1 GCA_028278345.1 Myxococcota bacterium | reverse complement strand
GCCCGCTCATCACCCGCCGCCGCCAACCCGCGAGCCGCGGCGAGCGAACCACGACATCGGGGCGCTTCGTGCGCCCTCCCTTCTGCGCGGCGCCGGGCTGGAACACCTCGAGGGAGGCGAGGGCGAGGGCGTAGCGCAGTTGATGCTCCACGCGGCGCGTCACGATGCCCGGATGTTCGTACAAGCCGGTGATCAGCTTGTCTTCCATCCGCTGGAGCCGTAGCAACTGCTCTTCGCGTTCTGGATCGGGTGAGTTGTTGGCGGTCAAGGGGAGATCGGTGGTTGTCGCACCCAGGTTTGGGTGCCGCCCGATTCTAGCGCGCACATTCGGGCTTTAGACGGCCTCTCGGACGTTTGGCGAGGCACGATGGCCGGGTGCATACTGACTGCTTCTTCTCGGTCGCGGTTTTCACCATCGAGGTGGGTCATGCAGTTGCGCGTTTCCGTTCTCGGCGCCGGTTCCTTCGGGACTACGATCGCTCACGTAGCGACCCACAACGCCCCGACCGTGCTCTGGTGTCGTCGCCCCGAAACCGCAGACGAAGTCAATCGCGAACACACGAACCAGGCCTACCTCCCGGATTCCGAGCTTTCCCACGAGTTGCGCGCGACGGCGTCCATCGAAGAAGCCGTGAGCGAGGCCGACGTGATCGTGATGGGCGTGCCTTCTCTCGGCATTCGCGAAGTGCTCGAAGAGGTGCGCAAATACATCCGGCCATGGGTGCCGGTGATCAGCCTCGCGAAGGGTCTCGAGCCGGGAACCCATCTGCGCATGTCCGAGGTGATTCGCGAGATGCTTCCCGAACACCGCGCAGGCGCGTTGACCGGCCCGAACCTCGCGAAGGAGATCATGGCGGGTTACGCCGCGGCGAGTGTCGTGGCCTTCGAGGATCCCGACGTCGCGAAGCAGCTCCAGGGCGTCTTCAACAACGGTTTGTTTCGCGTCTACACCAACCACGATGTCGCGGGTTGCGAACTCGGCGGTGCGCTCAAGAACGTGATCGCGATCGCCGTGGGGATGGGCGACGGTCTCGGCGTCGGTGACAACACGCGCGCAGCGGTGATGGCGCGCGGCCTCGCCGAACTCACGCGTCTCGGCGTCGAGATGGGAGGCGAGCCCGCCACCTTCGCCGGGCTCGCGGGCATCGGCGATCTCATCGCCACGTGTGCCAGCCGCCAGAGCCGCAACCGCTTCGTCGGCGAAGAGCTCGGCAGGGGACGCAGCATCGAGGAGATCACGCAGGAAATGAACCAGGTCGCCGAGGGCGTCAAGACGGCGCGCGTGGTGATGGAACTCGCCGCCAAGTACGACCTCGACATGCCGATTGCCCGCGAGGTCTACGGCGTGCTCTACGAGGGGCGCAAGGCCACCGACGCCTACAGCGGCCTCACCCGAACTGCACCGGGAGCGGAAGGCGACGCAGGTTAGGCACGCGTCAACTCGTTCGTGTCGGTGTGGGCGAAGGCTTCCTGGTCGTAGATCGCGAGCGTCGTGGTCTCGGCGTAGCGCAAGCGGTCGCCATCGAGAGTGATCTCGTGTTCGAAGGCCAGGGTGCGCGCGTGGTCGCGCATCATGGGTGATTGCGAGATCGTCCAGTCGGGATCGTCGACGGCGGAGCGGACGCGGAGCACGACCGGCCCCGTCCCCTCGGCCGAGCCGCCGGCGACGAGGCTCACTGCGCGGGGAATCGTGATCGTCTGCATGACGACCTGACTCGCCGCATCCCACAGCCAGTAGCCCACCTGATCGTGGAAGACCTCGTCGTTGCTCTTGCGGCGAACGACCTGGTGGTAGCGAACGACCGCGAGCCGTTGCTCTTCGAAGTTCTCGACATCGCCGGCCGCGACGAACTCGATCGTTTCGTAGTAGGGGCTTTCCGCCGGTCCATCGGGCTCGGGTGCGACGTCGAGGCCCTTGTCGCCGTTCCAGGTTCCGATCAGGCCAGTCAGCGGTCCGTAGTCGATTTCCATCGTTGAATCCTTTCGTTCAATCGCTGGGTGAATCTGCTGCGCGAAGCAGGGTGGTGACGACGTCGTTCAGTGGGGTGGGGATGCCGTGCTTTCGTCCCCTCTCGCCCACGACTGCGTTGCGCGCGCGCCATTCGAGGGGGCGGCCTTCGCGGCGGTCGACGCTGATCGAGGGCCAGTGGTTGGGCGCGGCGCCGAGCAGTCTGTCGAGTGTCTTTTCCGGGGCGTCGTCGGGAAGCGTCGCCCCTTCTGCGCGACCGACGGCCACGACCTCGCGCATCAGGTTCAGCACGAGTTCGCGAACACCGGGTTCGTGGATCACGTCGTTACCGCGAACCGCCAACGCGCACACCCCACCGAACGCCGCGTTGGAGACGAGCTTCCACCAGGCCTGGCTGACGAAGTCTTCGTGCACGGACACGTGAACC
>JANQEL010000176.1 GCA_028278345.1 Myxococcota bacterium | reverse complement strand
GGAGGTCTCGGCGTCGCGCGGGACGCAGAGGATCTGACCGGAGAGTACCTCCGCGCAGGGCGTTCCCGTGGCGTCGTACTCGAAGGGTTGGCCGCGGCGCGATTGGCGCCAACACACGAGGGTGCGCAGTTGCATCGGCTGACTGGTCGCGCGAACGCTGATGGCGGTCGTATGGGCTCCGGTCCCCTCGAGCAGGGCACTCGCCACGGCGCCGAGGGGATCGCCGGCTTCGATCAATCGGTTGTCGAGGAGGGGCGAGAGCAGGGCGGCGCGCAGCGTATCGGCCCGGGCCTCGCGCTCGCCCTCTTTCGCATCGCTCTCCTCGCGCGTCCCCGAGGCCCGCTCCAGGGTGGCCAGGATGCCGAGGCCCGCGATCGGCAGTCGGCTTTCGATCGCGTCGACTTCTGCTTCGGCCAGCGGCGTCTTCCGCCACACCTCGAGTTCGCCGAGGGTTCGCCCCGCCGCGCGGATGGCGAAGCGCTTCTGGGGTGGTTTCGATGCGCGACCCAGACGCCCGAACTTGAAGGGATCGAGGGCGATACCGGTTTCGCCGCCGTCGAGAGTGAGCCGGGCTGCGCGGCAGCCGAAGCCTTCACGCAGGCTGTCGAACAGGGCGCCGACCACGCCGTCGAGGTCCTCGGCGCCTGCGATCACCTGCTGGTAGGCGACGAGTTCGAGCGTTTCGTTATCGAGCGGAGTTCGCGCTTCGCTCTCGGGGCCGACGGTCGCCCCCTCGTGCCAGTCGCCGTCCAATTCGGCTTCGCGCGGGGCCGTGGGCGGCGTCTCGACCTGCCACGGCACGTCCTCGTCGGAGACGGCGGAGTCGGATAAGACGTCGAACTCCCGCTCTTCCGTGGCCAGGTCGAAGTCCAGATCGATCGAGGCCTCCTCGAGACCCAGCTCGTCGTCCGCGGTGGCGAGCGGGATCACGTTCTCGAACGCATCGGGAATGCGGATCGCAACGCGCGCGCTTCCGGGCTGGATGTCCATCGCGACATCCCCTGGGTCGTGTCCCACCACGGCGGGCACGGCTTCGAGCATCCCCTGGATCAAGGCGAAGAACGCGGGGCACTCGTCGTCTTCGTTCGGCAGGGTGATCTGGTAGAGCACCACCTCGCCGTCGGACGCCATGTCGGCCTGGACCTCGAAGTCGGGACAGTGCGCCGACGCGAAGGCGGGAAGGCTCTCGACGAAGATCAGCTCGAGCGGAAGCTCCGCCGAAGCGGCGGGACCCTCGCCCGAGTTGAGGATCTCCTCTGCGATCTCGCGCCCGATCTCGACCAACGAGGGAATCGCCAGGGCCCCGTCCGGCGGCTCCTCGCTGAACTCGGCGAGGCGGTCGCACAATTCGAGGAAGACGCTCCAGGGGATCGTGCCGTCTTCGTCGAGCAGCACTTCCGGATCGCAGATCCCTTCCGTCCACGCAGCGGCAGAGATCGAATGACCCTCGAGCCAATCGAGCAACCAGCGGGTGACAGAGGTCGAAAGCTGGGACATCGAAAAGGGCGCCTTCGCCGGGTGCGCGGATCCGTCCTGTTTCGGGGGGCTGTACTACGGGGCTGAGTCAGCGGCCACTGCTGCGATGCTGCCTGTGTTCTCGCACGCTTTCAGCGCAAGGATAACTTGGCGAAGCGGGGGAAGGAAGCGAGAACTGGCGCCGAGTGCTGGATTGCAGGCCCGACGAGAATCAAGTTCGCGCAAGTGGCCAGCGGCGAAACGCGAGCACGCGATCCGGTGGAGCGGGGCGATTCGAATGCCGATCGTGCGCTTCTACGCGGAGTCTTCCGCGCCGCCGATGAGCGCTCGTTCGGTCGCGTCGCTCTCACCCGAGTGGGAGCTTCCACTGTAGACGCCTGGGTTGTTTACCCGGTCGGCCACGATCAGGATCGCCGTTCGTCGCAGGTCGGTGAACACGCGATCGAGATCGACATCGGGATCGACCAGGCGGCGTACCAGCGCCATCTGGAGTAGGCCGAGGATGGTGTGGGCCACCATGTCGACGCGCGGGATCTTCTGGCCGAGATCGTTCTGGATCCCCCGCATCAAGGCTTCGCCCGAACGCTCGAACACGCGGCCGATCGAACGACGCGTCTCCTCGGAGTCGTCGCCCCGCTCGAGCAGGATCGAGAGGAGCAGCCGCAGCAGGTGGGGCTTCTCTTCGACGATCTTGCGCAGGTGGTCGATCAGGACGTCGAGGCGCTCGCTCGCGGTCCCGACCGTGGCGATGCTGGCGGAGATCTCCTCGAGCCAGTCTTCGTTGACGCGTTCGATGATCGCGTTGAGCAGGCCTTCCTTGCTCTTGAAGTGCCAGTAGAGGGCAGTCTTCGCCGTTCCCGCGTGTCGGCAGATCGCATCGACGCTCGTC
>JANQEL010000168.1 GCA_028278345.1 Myxococcota bacterium | reverse complement strand
TGATGACGCCCTTCGCACTCCTCTGGGGTCTCGCCGCGCGCGGGCAGCCGCGCGCATTCGCCCTGCCGGCCGTGATCGGCGCCCTGGGCTACTTCGCCTTGTTCGCGATCTCGCCCGCCCAAATGTCGCGTTACATGACGCCGATCATCCCCGTTCTCGGCCTGCTCATCATGGGTCTGGTGGGGGCGGGAGTGTCGAGGGCGAGTGAACGCGCGCCCGCGCTTCGACGCTTCGCTCCGGCGATCGTGATCGCGCTCGCGCTCTTGATCGGCGCGGACTCCACCGCGAAGTCGCTGGCCCACAACCGCATCATCGCGGCCGAGGACACGCGCAACCTCGCCACGCAGTGGCTCGCCGAGAACACCGAGCGCGGTGCGCGGATCAAGGTCGTGGGCACCCTCTTCATGCCCTACGGCCAACCCGCGATGCCGAAGGGGCGCTGGGCTTCCCTCGCGCCACCCACGGTGCAGGGTCTCGTCGACGATCGCGTGGGCTATGTGCTCGTCCACGAGCACTACCTCTTCTCCTCGACGATCGATCCCGACGAGTACCGCCCCCTCGAACCCCACCTCGAGTTGCTCGTCGAGTTCGATCCCTATGAAGGGGGAGCGGGTTCGCCCGGAGAGATCCTCTACGAAACCGCCGACGCCTACTACGTGCCCAGCGACGGTTTCGAACACCAGACGCGCCCGGGCCCGGTCGTTCGTATCTATCGCTTCGACGCGCCCTAGCAGCCTGCCAGCTCCGCTTCGCGGCGCGCGCGCAGGGTCTCGAAGTCGCGGTCCGCGTGATAGGACGACCGCGTCATCGGCGAGCAGGACACCATCGAGAAGCCCTTTTCCTCGGCGGTGCGGCGTAGCTCTTCGAACTCTTCCGGAGTCCAGTAGCGCTCGACCGTCGCGTGCTTCGGCGTCGGCCGCAGGTACTGGCCGATGGTGATGAAGTCGATGTCGGCTTCGCGCATGTCGTCCATCACCGCGAAGACCTCGTCGCGCTCCTCACCGAGCCCGACCATGATGCCGCTCTTGGTGAACGCACCCGGATCGATGCGCTTCACCTCGGCGAGCAGATCGATGGAGTGGCGGTAGTTCGCACCCGGGCGGATGCGGCGGTAGAGGCGCGGCACGGTCTCGAGGTTGTGGTTGAAGACATCGGGGCGCGCATGGGCCACTGCGCGCTGCGCCCCCTCCTTGTTGCGGAAATCCGGCGTCAGCACTTCGATCGTCGACTCGGGCGAGGTCGCCCGAATCGCCTCGATGCAACCGACGAACTGCCCGGCCCCGCCGTCGTCGAGATCGTCGCGATCCACCGAGGTAATCACCACGTGGCGCAGCCCGAGTTCGGCGACCGCTTCGGCCAGATGGCGGGGCTCGTCGGGATCGACGGCCCCCGGGCGCCCCGTCTTCACATTGCAGAACGCACAGGCGCGGGTGCAGATGTCGCCGAGGATCATCACCGTCGCGTGCCGCTTGGCCCAGCACTCGCCGAGGTTGGGACACGCGGCTTCTTCGCAGACGGTGTGCAACTGCTTGCGCCGCACGATCTCGCGCGTGCGCTCCGTCTCGACGTCGGGGCGAGAGCGCAGCTTGATGCGGATCCACGGCGGTTTGCGGAGCGCGGATGCAGTGGTGTCGGAACCGGCGGTCTTCATGGCAAGACGCCAAGGTAACAGATGGCGGAAAGCGCTGGCGCAGTTCGAGGCGGCGTCCGGCCGATGGAATGCCCGATGGCGCCATGCTAGTTGTCGCTTCTCGCGGCGCACGACCCAACGTCTCGCTGCCAACCCACAGGGGAGCCCCGCCACGGCCAGTCTCGTCACAGGAAGTTCGGGTCTTCTCGGTACCTGTCTCGTCCAGGCCCTCGCCCAACGCGGCGACGAGATCCACACCCTCGATCTCGTGCCCGCCCCGCGCCGCACCGTTCCAACGCCCGAGACACGCTTCTTCGAAGGCGATTGCGGCGACGAGGCGGCGGTCGCGCGAGCGGCCGAGGGCTGCGACGTGATCTACCACCTCGCAGCGGCGCAGCGCATGAAGCCGCAATTCAGCACCTGGAGCGAAGAGCAGGTCTTCGATCGCAACCTCGCCGGCGTCGAAGCCGTGATCCGCGTCGCCGAGCGCATCGGCGCGCGCAAGGTGATCCACATCTCGAGTTCGGGCATCTACGGCCTGCCACGCGAAACCCCGTGCAGCGAAGACCATCCCCAGGAACCCCTCGGCGATTATGGCCATTCGAAGATCGCCGCCGAACGCCTGTGCCAGGAGGCCGCCGACCGCGGCCTCGACATCACCTGGTTCCGCCCGATGACCCTCTTCGGCCCCGAGATGAGCGGGCTCTTCGTGATGATCTTCGAGTGGGTGCGCACCGGAAGCCCGGTGTTCCTGCTCGGGCGCGGGGTGAATCGCGTGCAGACCACGAGCGCCTGGGACGTCGTCGATGCCTGCCTCAACGCAGTCGACGATCCAAACACGCGCGGACAGTTCTACAACCTCGGCGCCGAGCCCACGACCGTACCCACCGTCGAAGAGATGATGCAGGGGCTGATCGATCACGCCGGAACGGGTTCGCGCATCATCAAGGTGCCGGCCGCCCTGCTGCGCAACACCGCTCGGGTGCTCAACCTCGTCGGCCTCTCCCCCATCGTCCGCGAGCACTACACCCTGGCCGACGCCGACTTCATCCTCGACATCCGCAAGGCGAAGGAGGGCTTCGGCTTCTCTCCCCGCCACACCAACACCGAGATGATCTGCGAAGCCTACGATTGGTACATCGGTGAGGGCGAAGCCGTGCGACCGCCCACCCACCCGATGCTGAAGATCCTGAGCCTGCTCTTTCCGGGCAGGAACGTCTGAAGCGCGCAGCACTGCGGCTACTCGATCTTCGAATCGAGCAATCGCTTCAGCCGATCTTCTTCGCGCCTGAACGAAAGCGTCTTGCCGCCGGTCACGTAGACGAGGCCGGGCTTCGCACCGCGCGGCTTGCTCACGTTCTTGATCGGCACGACGTGCACCTGCGCACCCAGTGAACCCTTCTGCTTCGAAAAGCGCATCGCGAGTTCGCAGGCGTCGAGGATCGACTCCTGCGGCGGGTCGGGGCGCCCTTCGGTGCGCAGGATCACGTGGCTGCCCGGCGACGCCTCGACGTGGAAGAAGAGATCGTTGCCCCGGGCGAGGCGCGTCGTGAGATGATCGTTGGCTTCGTCGCTGCGTCCGACCCAGATCTCGAGGCCATCGCGGCTGCGATAGCGCCGCGGGAGTAGCCGCGTCGGCACCCCCTGCAAGCGTTGCGGAAGGCGACTCTTCGGATCTTCCTGTTGCGGCTTCGGCGCGGCCGCGGCGCGCTTGCGCAGGAGCTTCCCGATCGGTTCGAGTGCCGCGATCCGCTCGAGTTCCTCGAAGACGGCGTCCACCGCTTCGCTGTCATCGCTTCCACTCGCCTCGACGAGCGCGCGCACACGCTCCTGCTGCTCTTCGACGAAGTCGACCCATTCGCGCGCCTCTTCGATCTGCCCACCCGCCTTGGTGAGACGCCGCAACAACTTCTGATAGCGCTTGAAGGTGGCGTCGAGGTTGGCCTTCGCGCTCTTCTTCGGGTCGAGGGGGATGGTGACGTCGGCGCCGGTCTCGTAATCCTGTAGCACGATTTCGCTCATGCCCGCCTCGATGCGCGAGAGTGCACCCTTCAGCAGTTCGCCGTGGCGCGCGTACTCGTCGGCGCGATCGGCTTCGGCGAGTTCGACTTCGAGCTTCTCGAACCGTTTGCGCGCGTTCTTCTGTTCGCGCTTCAACACCTGGGCGAGCTCGCGACCGAGGGAGAGCGCGCGCGTCGCGCCGCTACGGGGCCCGTACTCGGCTTCGATCGCGGCGAGGAGTTCGTCGTTCGGCGTCTCTTCGAAGCGATCCCGCCCCTCGTTCGGCGGCTTCGAACCGGGGCTCTGATAGACCGCGCCCATCTGGAGTTCGGCGCGCGTGTCGGGAAGCGGGCGGAGGGTCTGAAGGATCTCGCCCTCGGCCCCCAGCACGTAGAGGTTGCTCTTGTTGCCCATCAAGGCGAGGAGGAGTTCGAACTCGCCCTCGCGCGCGCCGAAGCGAACCGCCAATTGGCGATCTTCGTCGATCAGGCGTGCGCCCTTCACCACTGCACGCGCAAGGTGGGCACGCAGGTAGCTCGAAAAGGCCGGAGGACGCTCGGGGGCCTTGGGGAGACGGTCGATCTCCGAGACGCGTGCGAGCTCACCCGCGCAGCAGAAGAGAAAGAAGCGCTTGCGCCCCTCACCGCGCTCGTCTTCTGAGTCGTTCGATGCGCTGCGGCCGTATAGAGAGACGGCAACGCTCGTCGCGTCGGGCTGCACCCAGCGTTCGACGCGATGGCCGCGAAGCGCGCTATCGACCCAGGCCGCCACGCGGCGCAATTCACGCAAGCTGAGCATCACCACCCCACAGCACCGCGGCTCTCTACCCGCCGCAGCGCATTTCGCTACGACTGACACTGCGGACAGTAATGGGTCCCCCGCTGCGCGACCAGCTTGCGACGAATCGGACTCTCACACACGAAGCACGCTTCGCCGGTTCTCGCATAGACCCGACGCTCGTCCTGGAACTGCCCGTCGCTACCGTCGGGGGCGATGTAGTCGCTGATGCTCGAACCTCCGGTTTCGATCGAGCGCTCGAGCACGCGCTTGAGTTCGGCCGCAATCGCATCGCACTCCCGCCGCGTGATGCGCGCGGCGCGGCGCCCCGGGCGCACCCCCGCATGGAAGAGGGCCTCGTCGGCGTAGATGTTGCCGCAGCCGGCGAGCACCGACTGGTCGAGCAACACGGCCTTGATCGGGGTCTTCCGCTTGCGCGTGGCTTCGAAGAGGTGCTCACCACTCACGAGCAGCGCGTCGCGCCCGAGGCGGTCGAGACGAGGATTCGACTCGCCGGGCGGCGTGAGCATCACCTTCCCGAACTTCCGCACGTCGCGAAAGATCACCTCGGGGCCTTCGTCTTCGAAGCGAAAACGAAGATGGGTGTGGAGATCGGGGACGAAGTCTCCCTGCTCTTCCGGCGAAAGGGACGCGCGCACGGTCGAAGAAAGCAGTCGCACACTCCTGGCCCCGCTGCCGAAGAGCTGCCCCGTCATCCCCAGGTGGAGGAGCAGCGAATCCCCGTTGTCGACGCTCCCCACGATGTACTTGCCGCGCCGCTCGAGCTTCGTGACCACGGCGCCGCGCAGACGTTCGCGCAGGCGCTCGGGTGGGGTGATGAAGAAGTAGCTGGGAGGCCCGGTCACCACCTCGGTGATGCGGCGACCCACCAGCAGGGGTTCGATGCGCCGGCGCGTGATCTCGACTTCGGGCAACTCGGGCATGGCGGTTTCACGATAGTTTGGGCGCGAGCTGCGCGCCGCGGGCCGCGCCGATCGCGACCCTGACGTTGAATTCGACGCGCGCTCTGCCATGCTGGGTCGCGTCTCGAAGGCCGACCCCACGAGCGCGCGAGGAAATCGTTGAGCGACGCCCAGCCATACCCCGAAGACGAGGCACCCGACGCTCAGCGCGGAAAGAGCCGAAAGCGCCGCAAGCCGCCGCGTCGCAAGCGCGTCACCGCCGCCCTCGTCGAGCTGTGGGCGACGCGGCACCTCGAACGCTACGCGTCGAGCACCCAGAACCTGCGGCAGGTGCTCGCGCGCAAGATCGAGCGCATCGGGTTCCGTCAGGAAGAACGCTTTCCCGACGCCGAAGCCTGGATCGAGCAGGCGGTCGCGCGCGTGGCGAAGCGCGGCTACCTCGACGATCGACGCTACGCCGAAGCCCTGATGAAACGCCTGCGTGGGCGGGGCGCTTCGCGTCGGCGCATCGCCCACGAACTCGCACAGAAGGGCATCCCACAGGCGATCGCGAGCGACCTGCTCGACGAAGACGGCGCGAACGGTCGGGCCGAGTTCGACGCCGCCGTCCGCTATGCGCGCAGACGCCGACTTGGCCCCTTCCGCCTCGACGCCGAAAGTCGCGAGCCTCAGCGCGAGCGCGACCTCGCCGCCCTCGGCCGCTCGGGCTTCAGCTACGACACCGCGCGGCGGGTCGTGGATGCCGCCGACGTCGAATCGCTCGAGAACGCCGCAAATGCCTGATTCGCCCCGGTTTTTCGCCGCCCGGGTCGGTGCCACGCGAGGGGAGGCCCGATACCCTCCCGGCCCGAATCGCCAGCAAATGAGCGGAACCCACGGGATCGATGAGTCAGGACACCAGTAAAGAAAGCAAAGCCGGCGCCACTCCCTACCGCGAGGTCGACCCGTCTCCCGACTTCGCGGCGATCGAGCGCGCGATCCTCGAGCGCTGGAGCTCCGACCGCACCTTCTGGGCCTCGGTCGAGGGCCGGCCCAGGGGCGATGGCGGCGCGAACGAGTTCGTCTTCTACGACGGCCCGCCCTTCGCGAACGGCCTGCCCCACTACGGGCACCTCGTCACCTCGTACATCAAGGACATCGTGCCGCGATACCAGACGCTTCGCGGTCGGCGCGTCGAGCGACGCTTCGGTTGGGATTGCCACGGCCTGCCCGCCGAGATGGAGGCCGAGAAGGAACTCGGCGTAGCGGGGCGCGCACAGATCATCGACTTCGGCATCGAGAACTTCAACAACCACTGCCGCGAGTCGGTCTTCAAGTACGCAGACATCTGGCGGGGCACGATCGAACGCGCGGCGCGCTGGGTCGACTTCGAAAACGATTACAAGACCCTCGAAACCGATTACATGGAGAGCGTGATCTGGGCCGTGAAGCAGCTCTGGGAGAAGGGGCTGCTCTACGAGGGCTACCGCGTGATGCCCTATAGCTGGGCCGCCCAGACGCCACTTTCGAACCACGAAACGCGTCTCGACGACAGCTATCGCGAACGCCAGGACCCCGCCCTCACCGTGCGCTTCGAACTCGAACCCAGCGATGGCGAAGACGGACCGATCGATGTGCTGGCGTGGACGACGACGCCGTGGACGCTGCCGAGCAACCTCGCCCTCGCCGTCGGCGAAGACATCGAGTACGGCGTATTCGAACTCGACGGCCGCAACACCGTGCTCGCCCTCTCGACACGGGAAAAGCTCGCGAACGAACTCGGCGATGCCGAACCCACTCGCACGCTCCTCGGCCGCGAGCTCGTGGGCCGCAGCTACACGCCCCTCTTTCCCTTCTTCGAGAACACCGAGAACGCCTTCCGCATCTTGAGCGGCGAGTTCGTCAACACCGAAGAGGGGACGGGCATCGTCCACCTCGCTCCCGGTTTCGGCGAGGACGACATGGCGGTTTGCGAAGAAGCGGGGGTGCCCATCGTATGCCCCGTCGACGACGCCGGCTGCTTCACCTCGCAGGTCCCACCCTGGGAAGGCGTGCAGGTCTTCGAAGCCAACAAGGGCATCATCCGCGACCTGAAAGAGCGCGGGAAGGTGGTCAAGCACGAGACCTACCTCCACAACTATCCCCACTGCTGGCGCACCGACGAGCCGCTGATCTACAAGGCCCTCGACTCGTGGTACGTGAAGGTGACCGATCTGCGCGAGCGGATGGCCGAGTTGAACCAGGAGATCAACTGGATCCCCGCTCACATCCGCGACGGCCTGTTCGGCAAGTGGCTCGAGGGAGCGCGCGACTGGTCGATCTCCCGCAATCGCTTCTGGGGCACTCCGATCCCCGTATGGAAGAGCGACGACCCGAATCATCCGCGCATCGACGTGTACGGAAGTCTCGACGAACTCGAACAGGATTTCGGCGTGCGGTTGACGGATCTGCACCGACCGGCGGTCGACGAACTCGTGCGTCCGAATCCAGACGATCCGACGGGCAAGTCGATGATGCGCCGCGTGACCGACGTGCTCGATGTCTGGTTCGACTCGGGTTCGATGACCTTCGCGCAGGTCCACTACCCCTTCGAGAACAAGGAGTGGTTCGAGGATCACTTCCCCGCCGACTTCATCACCGAATACCAGGCCCAGAGCCGCGGCTGGTTCTACGTGATGATGGTGCTGTCGACGGCGCTGTTCGATCGCCCGCCCTTCCGCAACTGCATCGCCCACGGCACCGTCCTCGACGAGGACGGCAAGAAGCTCAGCAAGCGCCTGCGCAACTACCCCGACCCGAACGAGGTCTTCGACGAGCTGGGCTCGGATGCGCTGCGCTGGTTCCTGGTTTCCTCGCCGCTGATGAGCGGCGGCAATCTGCGCTTCGCGCGCGACGACAGGCAGATCCGCGAAGCCGTGCGGATGGTCGTGAACCCCATCTGGAACGCGTACTACTTCTTCACCCTCTACGCGAACGCCGACGGCATCGAAGCCAAGTTCGACACCTCCTCGGACGATCTACTCGACCGCTACATCCTGGCCAAGACCCAGGAACTCGTGAGCGAGGTGGCCCGATCCCTCGACGCCTACGAGATCCCCGCAGCCTGCCAGCAGGTAGTGGCGTACATCGACGCGCTCAACAACTGGTACATCCGGCGGAGTCGCCCGCGCTTCTGGGGCTCCGAGAAGGACGCCAGCAAGATCGCGGCGTACAACACCCTCTACACCGCGCTCTCGGTGCTGTGTCGCACGATCAGCCCGCTGCTTCCGTTGATCAGCGAGGAGATCTACGGCGGGCTCACGGGGGGCGGGAGTGTCCACCTCGCCGATTGGCCGACGGAGCTCGAAGGCTGCGCGGATGCCGCGTTGGTCGCCGAGATGGATCGGGTGCGCGACGCCTGTTCGGCCGCCCTCGCCCTGCGCGCGGCGGAGAACATCCGCGTGCGCCAGCCGCTTTCGTGCCTCGTCCTCGCCGGCTCGAACGTGGCCGGCCTCGAGCCCTACAGCGACTTGATCAGCGACGAGGTCAACGTCAAGGAAGTGCGACTCAGCGACCAGATCGACGAGTACGCCGCCTTCCGCTTGCAGGTGAATGCGCGCGCCATCGGACCGCGCCTGGGCGGAGCGACCAAGGAAGTCATCAAGGCCTCGAAGCAGGGCGATTGGGAAGCCGGCGCCGACGGAGGCGTCGTGGTGGCCGGTCACGCTCTCGACGAGGGCGAGTACGACCTGCTGCTACAGCCTCGCGACGGCGTTTCGTGCCAGTCGCTCTCGACCAACGACGCCATCGCCGTGCTCGATCTCCAGCTCACCGACGAGTTGATCGGCGAGGGCTTCGCGCGAGACGTCGTTCGCGCAGTACAGCAGGCGCGCAAGGAAGCCGACCTCGACGTATCCGACCGCATCCAGCTCGTGGTCGGCCTCGATGACAACTGGCGCAACGCCGTCGAGCCCTTCCGCCCCTACATCGCCGAACAGACCCTCGCAGCAGAACTCGATTTCGATTCGCACACCGATCGCGCAGGGCACTTCACCCACGAAGCCCGCTTCGGCGATGTCGAAGTCCGCGTCGGTCTCGCACGGGTCGAGTAGGCCCCAACGGTATTCGACGGTCAAATCGGGGAAACACCCGAAGACGTTCCGACCCGGGCGGCATAGGGTGTCGACACTCACGCGTTTCCACGCCCACAGCTCCACTTTGCACTGGGCGGTGCGATCGAGGCCTGGGAGCGCCGACCGATCGCGCGCTGAGGTCGGCGCCGCAGCGCGTACCCGGTTCGTCTACTTCGACGCCTTCGGCGGTGTCGCGGTCTGGAAGAGTTTCGCGCTGACTTCGCGAACGAAATCCTTCGCGATCACGATCCAGAGCACGAACGGGAATGCGTCACACAGCAGGATGAACGGGAGCATCTTCTCGTAGATGTCCTGCCGATTGACTTCGCCCCCCTGCACACCCACGACCTCGGCCGCGTAGACGAAGAGCACGTGCACGAAGAAGATCAGCACGAAGCCGACGGCGATCCCCACGGCGCGGCGCAGGAGCGTCATGCGCGGTGTCACGATCATCAGGATCAGGAAGGGCAGGTAGTTGATGAAGCGATCGCGCGCACCCAGCGGCATGACGTGCGTCATGCCCAGCATGCCGAAGATCGGGATCGTGAGCTGGGTGAAGAGGCGCCCGTACGCCGCGCGCCCCCACTCGAGCCAGAGCCAGGTCACGGGGACCGAGACGCCCACCACCTTAAGGACTTGAAGGAGAACGCGTCCAGTCACGGTTCACGACCTGCGTGATCCAGAGCAGCCACACCGAAGTGATCATCAAGATCAACGTGGCCTGCCAGAAGTAGAGGTGCATGAAGTCGAAGTACTCGGGCTGGTACTTGCCGACCAGCAGGAGCACCCCGATTCGCAGCACGTTGAACCCGTAGAGGATCGGAATCCCGAGGCCGAGGCCGATCCCCTTATTGGCCCACGTCGTGGGGAACGACAGCACGGCGGCCGTGAAGATCAGCACCTCGTAGACCCCGGTGCACTCCTCGATGATGTGGACCGCGAAGCCGTGGAACGAGACGACCTTGCCGCCAAGGGAGACGCGATCGGTGAACAGGCTGAAGAAGTAGTACTCGGCGGCCGCGGTCATCTCGGCCAGCGCGTCGATCACCTCGACATTGCGTTCGCGGAAGATCGGGTAGAGCCAGGCGACGAGGCCGAGATAGACGAGGAAGAAGAAGACGAAGCGATACGCGGGGTTCTTCCAGGGCGGCACGTCTTCGGGTTCGACTTGATCGTCGGCTTCTTCGACTTCCTCGGCGTCCCCGGCTTCCGCCTGGGGATCCGCCACGGGATCGTCTTCCCGTTCGTTGCTCATGCGCCTTGCATCCTCTCGATTCGGTCGAATTCGCAGCCCACCCGGATGACCGAAGAGCGCAGTCTAGAGCCCTCCCCACCGCGAATCAAAGGCTATCCTGCCCACGCTTCGCGTACACGTTCGCTGCGTTGCGCGGCGACCGCACCAGCGAGGGAGAGCCCAGTTGTCGATTCGCGAGGTCGAGCTGATCTGGCTTTGGCGCGTCCTTCTCCCGTCGCTTCTGCTCTTCTACTGCGCGTGTGTGATCAGCGTCTTCATCGACACGACGGGTGTGATCGACACCCCACACGGAGTCGCACGTATCGTGCAGCTCGGCCTCGAGGGCCATCTCGCAGCCGGCGCCCTCGTCGCCTGCCAGGTGGTGATCGGTGCGAACCTGTTGCGCGCGATCGGGGGCGCCAGGCCATCGATCGCAGGGCTCGACGGGTTCTTGTTCTCACTCGTGGTGGGCTTCTGGGTGATCGACGTGATGGCCTTCGGTCTGGCGCTCGTCGGGCGCCTCGAAGCCATGTGGATCGTCGTCGCGCTGATCGCGCTGCTGGCGGCCACCGGGTGGGCCGCCTCGAAACATCCGGGCATCGACTGGGGAGAACGCATTCCGTCGGGCGAGCGTTCGCCTTCCCTCGTCGTGCTGGCGGGCTTCGCGGCGCTCATCGCCTGCGTGGCCTGGCTCTGGCCGCTCCTCGTGCAGACCGCACTTCCGAACTCGGATTGGGATTCGGCGCTCTACCACCTGCCGCTGGCCGAACGCTATCTGGCGGGCGAAGTCTGGAATCGCGATCCGCTGTTCAGCGCGCATTCGTTTCCGGGGGGCGTGAGTCTGATCTACGCGATCTTTCTCGCCTTCGATCTGGAACACGCGATCGTTCCCCTGAACTTCCTGTATGTCGTGTTCGCGCTGGTCGCGGTGTACGCACTCGGACGACGCCTGGCCGGAACGTGGGGGGGCGCCTGGTCGTTGCTCGTCTGCGCGGGCTTGCACGCCCTCTGGCAGCAGGCGGTCGATCCGCGGGTCGACGGTTTCCTTTCCTTCTTCGTGGTGGTCGCCGTGATCGCGCTCGCGTCGCGCCTGATGGATCGTTCGAATGCAACGCTTGCGGTCGTGCTCGGGGCCGCACTGGGCGTGGGCATCGGCGCGAAGTACACCGGGCTGTTCATCGCCGGAGGCTTCGCAGCAGTCTGGCTCGTGGGGGACTTCCTGGAGCGAGATCGCGGAGCAGCGCACGCATGCGTGCGTGGCTACGCGATTAGCCTGCTCTTCGTCGTGCTACCACACGGCGCCTGGTACGTCTCGAACGTGGCCCTGCACGGCGACCCGCTGTTTCCGATGCTGCGAGGCGATTACTACACCGACGACGCGAGGCCGGGCGAACGCATTGCGATGTCGGGCGCCCTCGACCGCTTCCTCAGCGAGACTTCGCCCGAAGTCGATGCCAAGACGAAGCGCCTCGAACAGACCCGCGGTGCTTCGGTGCCATCCAATCTCTTCGATCTGCCTGCCCTCTTCCTTCATCCCGAGCGATACGCCACCAAACCCAATCACTTCGTGTCACCGCTCCTGCTGCTCTGCCTCGCCCTGCCCTTCGCGCTACCGCGCGATCACGCCAGGAAGACAGCAGCCCTTGCAACCGCGTGCATCGGATGGGCCTGCTTCGTCGGCATCGCCAGCCAGACGAACCTGGTTCGCTATTCGCTCCCCTTCCTCGCCCTGTTGGCGGCGATCTGTGGCCTGGTGCTCGCGCGGCTGACCCACCCGCTCTGGCGTGCGGCATGGCTCGTGCTCGGCCTCGCAGTCCTGCTTCCGAACCACCAGGCCGAAGGCGCGAAGCTCGAACGCCTGAAGCCCGACTACTTCGCGCAGGTAGAAGGCGATCGGCTTCGGTGGCTCGAGCGCGTCGGATACAATTTCACACCGGCCATGCCGAAGGCGGTACGCAGGATCAACGAGGCGATCGAGAGCGGCGACGTCCCCCGCAACAGCCGCATCCTCCTTCTTGGCGAGGGAAAGGGACGGCTACTCGATTGCGAGTCGGTTCCGGATCTCAGCTGGTTCCTGCAACGCTTCGCCGTGGAGATCGTGCGCGCCGAGCTCGACTCCGAACGCGTGCTCGAATCCCTCGATCGACAGGGCATCACCCACGTGCTCTACAACCCCGGGTACTTTCGTTGGGTCGCAGGACACACGAGCTTCTCGAAGCGGCAGATCGCTTTCACGATGGTGCAGGTCGATCGCTTCCTGGCGCGCCACGGTACACTGCTCTTCGAGGTGGCTGGCATGAAGCTCGTACGACTCGATGACGATCGGTAGAATCCGACGCCCGGCGACGCGGACTGACGAGAGGATCGACTGCAGGATGCACAGGCGTCATCGAACGAGCCAGAGCCAGGGTTCCGTCCGCAGCCCGAGTCCCGGGCGGACTCGCGGCGTCGCGATCGCCGTACTCACCACCGGAATCGTGTTTTCAGCCTGCTTCCACGATGCGATGGACATCCCGACGGATCCCGAAGCCCTGAACGAAGAGCTGATCCGTACCGTCCAACACGGCAATCACCGCCGGCTGCGCGCACTCATCGAAGCCGGTGCCGATGTCACCCGGAGAGACCTGAGTGGATGGACGCCACTGCACTTCGCTGTCAATCGCTTCATCCACGCGGGCTACGAAGACCTTCGCTCGCTCGAGGTTCTGCTCGAAACACCGGGGGTGGACGTGAACTCCCAGGGCAATCAGGGCGCGACGCCGATCCAGCTCGCAGCGGCCCATGGGAACGTCGAGGTTCTCGAGTTGCTCCTGCGGCACGGCGCAGATCTCGCGTATCGCGAAGGCGACGAACTGACGGCTCTCGCAAGTGCGCTGAGAGGCAAGAAGCTCGAAATGGCGAAACACCTGCTCCGCAAAGGCGTCGCCGTGGATGAGAGGCTCCCGGGTGGCGGCACGGCGCTGTACATGGCGATCCGAAGCCGCGATCCAGGAGCGGTCAGCCTGCTCCTCGAGGCCGGCGCGACGGTCGACCCGGGCCCTCCCGCGGCGGCTCCGATCATCTACGCCGCTTCGATGCGTAGCGAGGAGATCCTGCGTCTGTTGATCGACGCAGGGGCAGACGTCAATGCGGTGAATCCCAGAAACGGCCTCACCCCCCTCCATCGCGCGATCGAGTCGGGCCCCGGGGTCGTGAAGCTGCTCCTGGACGCCGGGGCGAACCCCAGGGTGTCGGACATCGACGGCCGGACACCACTCGACGTTGCGCGCGAGATCGAGCATCGAGAGATGATCGCGCTGCTCGAGGCGGCGCTGAGCTAGTGGCTCGCCCCGCCCTCTGCGGTGGAAACGGCGGCCACGGCTCTCGGGGCTGAGGACTTCAGCTCGATGTCCCGGGCATGGACGTACATCGCCAGCGCGGCCATGGCGTCCTGGGGCTCGCCGGAGACGTTGTCGTAGACCGTGACGAGGTCGTATTCGTGATCCGCGTAGAGCGGGATCCCTTCGGCACTCGCGAACGTCTCGACCTCGACGAGTCCGATCTTGTCCGTCGCAGTTCTCGCCATGAGTTTGTGCACCGACTCGCCCGTCGTGAGATCCACCAACTCGATCGACTCGGCGAAGGGATGTAGGTGAGCCGACATCGCGTGGATCGTGGTGTCGAAGGGAAGTCCGAGGAAAGGCGTGATGCGCGTGTGGTACTCGTGGCGCCCGGGCTCGACTCTCCAGAAGCCCGAGAACGTGCGACCCATGCCATCCGGAATCAGCCCCTGTGGGTGCCCCATGTCTTCTGCCAGGCTACACCCGGGTCCGACGTCGTCGCCGTGGGACTCGTGCCGATCGACCAGGTAGTGGCCATCCTCGCCGTCGACGAGGACCATGCCCATCGCCCCGCGGAGGCTGAGGGGAACGATGGGCTGGAAGAGCTCGCGATCGCGGATGAACTCGACCTGCAGGCGCATGCGTACGTCGAAGGGGTCGCTGACGATGTTGTGGTTCAGCACCTGTGTGTTGAGGAGCAGAGGCTGATCCGACTGGGCCGGTATGGCGAACCCCTCGGGAAAGTGGAGTTCCTGCGTCCCCTGATCGAGGCTGAAGAGGCGGTTCGCGAACGGGGGAAGCTTGCTGGGGAAGGTGACCTCGTACTGCTCCGTCACGTTCATGTTGACGTGGCACATGAACTCGGGCTTGCTCACCGTCTCGCCGTCCGGCTCGACGAGAATCGCCCGGTACCCGGTAATCCAGATCAGCTCGCTCTTGCCGGGCGTGCCCAGGGTTGCGGGCTCCATGGCGAGCGGGCCCTCCATCGACTTGTAGATCCGGTCGATCGTGTAGACCGGCGAGAGATAGTCGGTCCGGTAGTGCGGGGCGCCGTTCCACTCACCAATGGGCTGTTGGGTGCTGACGACTCCGGCGTCGGGCAGACGACGGCTCTCGACCTCCTCGACCGGTTCGCGCGACGCTTGCGACTCGACTTCGCTTTCGCTGGCGGGCCTGCATCCGGACGAAACCAGCACGAGCGCAGCGATCGATCCCACCGCCGCAGTCAGGGACATCGGGAATGACATGAAAGCTCTCCAGGGTGGACCGGCTCCCACCGAGACCGGAAACATGCATCGGCCCCACCGACTCCGATTCACGAACGGA
The DNA here is from genome assembly GCA_028278345.1 of Myxococcota bacterium. Classification (GTDB taxonomy): domain Bacteria; phylum Myxococcota_A; class UBA9160; order UBA9160; family UBA4427; genus DUBZ01. The sequence goes on along the minus strand of JANQEL010000168.1, from coordinate 19,164 downwards.
AGGGGGGTGAGGGTAGCTCGCCACAGGTCGCGACAACAAGTCCGTCGGATGGCGTCTTCCGCAACCAGACGGTGTTGTTGCGCGTTCGCAAACACCCGGAAACGCGCTCAGTCGGCCTCCTTGAGCCACTCCTTCGGCGCCGAACTGCGCGGCCCCGTGAGCGTGTAGCTCGCGTTGACCGCAAGGACGTTTCCCGGTTGTCGGGCCACCACTTCGCGAATCCGAGCCCTCGCCTGGTCGATCTCACCGTTCATCCACTCGATGTAACTCGTGCTGACCTGCTGGAGTTCGTCAAAGTGCGGGAGCGAGGTGAACTCAGCCGGCCCGACCATGCCTGCGACGCGCGGTGCAGACAGCCACCTCAGGATCTTCATCAAGAGCACTGGATGGCTCGCGGGTTGGCGATAACTCATGAATTCGAGGGGCAGGCGATCCCAGGAGTTGACCGGGCCCTCTCCGATCGTCTCGGCGATCTCGTCCCCACTCGCCATCCACAGTGCGGGCAGCGCATTGGCGGTCGGAAAGAAGCTGCTCTCGATCTCGCGCGCCACGCCGGTACGCTTGAGCTCGGCGATCGTCGGCCGGGCGCGACCGGCGATCGGACAGCGCGAACCGATGGTCAATGCGTGGAAGGGTGGATCGACGAAGACCTCCATCTCTGGAAAAGCCTCGTGGAACGTGCGGAGGATCAGCTTGTAGTACTCCTCGGTCTCCATCAGGGTCAGGAACTGCACGAAGAGGCCGCACTCGGTCATCGCACCGAGGGAGAGCTCGTAGAGTTCTTTGGAGAGCACCTTGGAGTTGCCGCCGAAGCGCGGATCCTGCTTCGCATCGCTGACGATCAGGTCGTAGGTCTTCTCCGTGCTGAGCAGGTAGTGCACGGCGTCTTCGACGTGGATCTCGGCGCGGGGGTCGTTGAAGACCGCCGACTCCATGAAGTGCTCGGCCCCTCGGATGACCGCCGGGTTGATCTCCACGGCGTCGAGGGTTTCGATCCAGTCGTACTTCGCGAGCGTGTGGAGCGTCGAACCCGAAGCCACACCCAGATTGAGCGTGTGCTCGATGCTGCGGTCGAGAGACATCGGAAGGTGCGCCAGGAGGATCTGCTTGTCGTGTAGGCCCGCGTTGTGCGCCCTCGTCGACGCGATGGGCGCGCCGTCGATCGACATCCAGCGGGACGCCTGGTTGCCCAGGTCGACGAAGACCTGCACGGTTCCGCGGTCGGACTCCTCCTCGAACGCGATCCCCACCGACTCGGAACCGAGCCCCGCGGAGGTCTGGAAGGCGAGACGCTCTGGAAGCGCCGCCGCAAGCAGCACGACGACGCCAATGCCTGCTGCCGTCGCGAGCCGGAGTCCTCGATGTGTTGCGCGATGGAGCACGAGTACGCAAAGCACCACGTTCACTGCGGCGAAGAGCTTGGTCGCGCCCACCGTGCCCAGGGTCGGCATGATGAGCACCGCCGCTCCAATCGCACCCACGATGCTCCCCAGATTCGACAACAGGTAGGCGAACCCCAGCCTCTTCGTCAGATGCTCGGCCCCTCCCAGGAAGAGCCGACTCGCCAGGGGGAAGCACACCCCCATCCACAGGGTCGCGGGCAACAGCATTGCGATCGAGATGCCGAAGCCAATCAGCACACGCGTCTGCCACGACTCCTGCTCGAGGGCGGAGAACGCGACGAAGCGACTGCTGAACTCGGGGTCGAGCAGCATCCACTGCTCCGATCCGATCGCGATGAGCGCGAGCATCGCAATGGCGAGTTGGGCGATCCCGAGGGTCCACTCGGGTCGGCCGATGCGGAGCGCGGAACGATAGAGGGTGCCGCCGAGTCCCAGCCCGGCCAGGAAGATCACGAGCGCAGTGCTGAGCGCGTAGGTTCCCGGGCCCATCACATAGTGGAGTGCGCGGAACCAGACGATCTCGTAGCCCAGGGTCGCGAAACCGGAGCCGAACAGGACGACGCCGGTGACCCACGTGGGAAGCTGACTGTCGATCGCCTCGTCGGACGCGACGGGCACCTCTCCGTGTGCGACCGCGGCGCGGCGCGCCATCACCAATGCGACGATCCCGACGCCGAGGTTGATCGCGTTGGCGACCAGCACGGAGGATCGCGATCCCAGCAATTCGATCATGACGAACCCGGCCGCCATGGCGCCGATCGCGGCACCGATCGTATTCAGGCCGTAGATCCATCCGAGTCGTCGCTCGACCTCGTCCGTCGTCCGGATCATCGCCCCACACAGAGCGGGATAGGTCGCCCCCATCAACGCCGCTGGCACGAGCAGCAGCGCGAAGACCGTGACGACCCGAGTGAGATCCATCACCAGGCCACTCGGCAGGAGCTGCGCCGCGCCCGCAAACCACGGGGGCAGCGCCACGAACGCCGCGGTGTAGATCGCCGTTGAAACCGCGATCAACACCTCGAGCCAGCCATAGGCGCGCAGCGGAACCGCGGCGCGATCACCGACCCGGTGATACAGCCAGGCTCCGATCCCCATGCCACCCATGAAGCCGGCCACCACGGCGCTGACCGCGAGGGTCGAGCTACCGAACGTCAGCGAGAGCATGCGGGACCAGGCGACCTGGTAGACGAGCGCAGCGAAGCCCGAAGCGAACGCCAGGGCGTAGAGGAGAAGAGTCGACATCAGGGTGTTGTTCGACTGACCGGACCGTCTGCTGAATTGGGGATTCGTTCGATCGGCCGCCATTCGAACGACCCTGAATTCCCGAACGAACGCGCTTCCTGCCGAAGAGAGGATCAAAAAATCATAGCGATCGCGCTGATCTCCGTCGATCGGAGGGCAGTCGATCCGCACTCCGGACGCAGGCACTTTCGCCGGTTCACCGGTGCGCAACGGTGATGCAGCCGAAACGCGAGAGCGCTCGAGCCGCACCTCGACGCCTGCGAAATCGATCTCTAGCGCGTCGACCCGATCCGTTCTTCGACCGCCGCCCGCACGGCTTCGTCCGCGTGAGACGCCAACGATTCGAGTGCACTGCGAACACGGCCTTCCGCATCGAGCTCCACGCTATTCGCAATGGCAACCAGAATGCGGGGATCGTCACCGGAGAGTTCTTCGGTCGCCAACTCGGCCGTCTCGGCTGGATAGAGCTCCGCCGACTGCCGGGCGGTCCAGATCCGCAGCTGGACATCCTGGCTCGGATCGAGCAGAACGACCTTGAAGGCCTGGAGCTCGATCCGGTTCGCGGGGGTCTCGACATCCGCGACCGTTCCAGGCGGTCCGCTCGGGGGAGCGGTTTCTGCCTGTCCTCTCTCCGCGGCCGGGTGTTCAGCCAAACGACCGAGCTCCATCCACTTCGCGTGCTTCATGCCCAGCTGGAAGAACCAGGCATCCCCCGTCACGGTGTCGACGCGCAGCAGGCCAGAACCGCGCCGGCCCGGGGTCACCTTGACGTCGTATCGCCCGGGAAGCTTCGGCTCGAGATCGGCGCCCGGGGCGGGCTCGTCGGAAACGGGTCGGAATTTCTGGTTGCCGAGGATGGGCCTCTGCGCGACCCAGCCCGTGGCGGTGTCGACCAGCAAGAAGAGCGGGCGCTGCACCCCGATCCGAAGCACCTCGGTCTGGAAGCGGCCCGTGGAGCCTCCCTGATCGCTCGACACCGACGCAGCAGCCTTCGACCGGGCGCGGGTACCGTCGCTCTCCAAACCACACGCTGTGGCCAGCACTGCGACCGCCGTAAGCCCCAGAACGAGTGAAGGGGCGCGATCGGCGAAGCGCTGGTTCCGGTTCCGGCGATACGGTTTCGACGACCACATGTGTTCAGGCTCCTGTATCGAGACTCGGAGTCGAGATCGAACGGTGGGTAGCACAGCGATCCTGAGGGCTGCAGGACGCCTCAGGAACGCAAAAAAGAAGAGCGCCCCGGGTCCAAACGACCCGGGGCGCTCGAATCTGCAGTCCAGCCGGAGCCAGTCTACGGACTTGTCTTACTTGCGGCTCTTGCGACCCATCACGCCGAGGCCACCGAGGCCCAGGAACATGAGGAGTGCCGTACCGGGCTCCGGAACGACCGTGAAGGCACCACCGGTCACCGTCGGGCCAGTACCCGCTCCGGAACCACCGGCGCCGAAGAAGGAGGTGCCGTTGTAGAAGTGGCCACCGCCATCGAACGTGCCGACGGTATTCGCCGTGATGGTCACCGTGCCGATCAGGCTGGTGCTGCCATCACCGGTACCCGGGGTCGCGATGAAACCGTTACCGATCATCACCGGCAGACCGGGGCCGACGGGCGACGTGGCCGGACCCGCGCTGATGCCGCTGAAGAACACGAACGTGTTCGGCGGAACGTACGGCGGGTACGCGGGAACGTAGTTGTACACCCAGTTCGACACGGTGTGAGCCGTCGTCGCGTAGTTGTTACCCAACGTCGAGCCGGGGCCCTGCGCGTTCGCGCGGTCACCCGTGAGGGCGAAGAGACCGGTGTCGAAAACGACGCCGTTGTCGAGGCTGATCGACACTTCGAACTGGATCGTGTCACCGTTGTTGATCACGTCCGTGCCCGTGGTGGAACCAGCAAACGAGCTGCTGATCGTCACCGCTGAACTGACCAGCGGGAACGCCAACACGAGAGCGAAGGCGCTCAATGCGAGTGCTTTCTTCATTGTCTGTTGAACTCCTGTAGTAGTGCTTCCCAGATTGGGTTTCTCTCGAACGCTAGAACGCTTTCTCTAGAGCTCTTCTTTCTTCCTGATGGTGCTTCTGATTGCTTCTTGTCTGTTCTTGCGTTTGTCGTTGCGGTTTTGACGCTGGCGGACCTGCCTGAGCTCGATCCCCGACCGAATGTCTTCGACCGCTTGCTTCCTGATCAAGGGGACCCGACCGGAGCCGAGCCCCCGCTTGATCGAATGTCCCACGAGGTTCCGGTCGAACCGGGACGACCTCGTGGCAAGGGTTACTGCGTCGACCTCAGAGTTAGGGGCAAACACCCGTGGCCGGAGCCGCCGTGCAGTCCGCACAACTTCGCGACGACGGGCCAGGCGCCTGACCGAGCTGGCCGAAAATCGACGACACATCGGAACCACCGACCGTGCCGTTTTCGTCCACGTCGAACGCGCCCGTCTGCTTCGGGGTCCAGGGCGCGGCCTGACCCAGATTCGCGAAGGCCGCCGACACGTCGGAACCACCCGCGACACAGTTCTGATCGACATCGGCGTCGCAGATGTTGCCGTAGCCATCTTCGTCATCATCGCGCTGCGCGGCGTTGGAAGTGCCCAGGCAGTTATCGCTGCCGTCGCTGTCGCAAACGCCATCGCTATCGGCATCCGTCGCACACGGACCGGTGCCTGCGACGGAGCCGAACGCAAGGACCATCGTAAGCAGGGCTGCGCTCGCGAGTGCAATCATCGCTCGTAGCTTCATTTTCTTGCGTCTCCTTTGATTGACAGTAGCTCGATTCACCCACTCGACCCGATCTCGGTGAACTCGCAGAGCGAAAACCTGGATCTCTCGATCACAGCCGCCTCAGCGACATTCTCCTCAACTGCGTCAACAACGATCTCTCGATCCGGGCGAACTCCTCTACTCAGTCTTCGTGCGGCCTTGCCGACCGCGTCTCACTTGGTTTCGTCTCGCTTGCTTTGTTTCATCCCAGTTGAACCACTTCACGACCTCGGTCCTCCCGGAAGTTGGAACTGTGACTCATCCGAGCCACGTTTCTTTGTCTTCCGGGTTGTCCTTGTGTGTCGTTTGCAGGGACCCGAACTCGCTGGTTCCCCTGGGTTCAATTCCTGTCGCTCTCTTCAACTTCGAATTTCGCTCTTGACCCTATGTGGCTATCCGAATCGATATGTGTCTCGGAATCCTACGACTTGCGCGATTTTCCGCTGCGCGGGCGTCCGGCGGACCGGTCGACTTCCCCCCGGAGGGGATGAGTCGATCTATCGACAAATAGTGCAAGGGTCATGCCACGGGTCTGGGACCACTCAAAGCCCTGACTTCAAAGGGTTTTTCTATCTCGCCGCGGGTCCCACGTGTGAAAAATGTTTCCCACAAAGGGTAACTGGGGACCCGCGCAGTCTCGGTCGCTAAATCGCGCTTCCGGGCCCGCTTCATCGTGTCCACGGCGCCGCTGACGAGTCTGTTGGCATCCTTGAGGCGCTCGTGAGCCTGGCGGACGTTGCTCTGCGTGGCTTCGCCGACCGGAGTCGAGAGGCGCACCGCGATCACCGGCATCTCGCGCGCGAATTGGCTGCGATCCAGGGCGAGGAACGACCGGAAGCTCTCCTCCAACAGGCCCATATCGCCATCGTACCAGTGGTAGGCCAGCACTCTCCGCGTGCCCGAACGCAACTGCCGCCAGGTCGCGACCCGCGATGAGTCGTCGGCGAACGGGTAGATGCCGGAATCCTCCACGATCCAGCCGCGCCCCGGCAGTGCGTTCTTCGGCGAGAAGGGGCTCTTGAAGCGATCGAGATGTTCGCCCACGCCGACGAAGACCTCGATCGGCGGCTCCTCGCCAGAGAGCGCGTGGGTGCGTCCGCGCGAGTACTGGCGGCGATGCGACTCGCGGAACGAGACCTTCGCCAGATCGTTCGTTGCAGCGGGCAGCTCCGACGAAGTCCAGCCCCGGGTCGCGGCGGCGAGCGATTCGTCGAGGGGAAGACCCGCAACGCCGGAGTATCTCCAAACGGGTTGTGTGTAGAGAGCCGCGAGCATGGCGACGAAGACTGCGGTGACGGCTGCGGTCCGATGCATCGGCGAGGCGAAGAGAGGGGCGGGGAGCGCGTCTTGCTGCGCGAACTCGCGCACCCGGGGCGCCGCGTGGGCACGCTCGCCCAGGAGCCGCCCCAGCAGACCGTCCAACAGATAGAGAAGCGTCAGCCCCCCCATCAGGACGACCAGACCCTGGGCCACGTGGATCGTATGGATCTTCGACGCGGGATTGAGGATCAACGTCGTCACCCGCAGGCCGTTCATGAAGAACGCGACGGGGATCGAGGCCAGCACCATGCATCCGAAGTGCAACCGGCTGCGATTGAAGAGATCCGACATCACGATCGCGAACATCGAAAGCGTCAGGATCGAGCGAAAGCCCGAGCACGACTCGATCACCTGATAGGTGTCTTCGGGCAGGTAGATCATTTCACCGGAGACGGCGTGGGGAATCCCGATGACGAACAGCATCCATCCCGCCAGCTGCGCCGAGGCCAGCTGGAAGCTCCAGATCGTCTTCGCGATCACCGGAGAGGGCAAAGGGATCGCGTACGAGAGCAGCACCAATGGAACCAGGCAGACCCGCACCGCGGGCAAGCCACGCCAGAGAATCAGCCCCCCCACGAGGTTGAGGATCAACGAAACGCCCTGGAGATCCGGCGCGCTCGTGTAGTTCGACCAGAGGTAGATCGCCATACCCGGCACGAGGGCGAGGGCGGCGAGCAGCGGTGAGCCACTTCGCTGCGGCAGCGCGAACAGCGCGGCGCGGCGGTGATACACGAGCCACAGGCTCATCAACGCCACGATCAGTGGAGCCGTCTCGTTCGGCGTGAAGAGATACTGCTCCGCGTCGGAAGCAAGCCCGCTCGCAGCCGAATACATCTTCGGCTGGAAGGACAACAGGTCGCGATAGGCCAGTACGCCGAGCACTACGTTCACACCCATCAACAACGTGATCGACTGCAAGGGTCGCTCCTGCGCGTGGGCCGTCCGATCAGGCACGAGCGTGTCCGCTCCAGTGCCACCCACGGTTCGCGCGCAACGATAGCGTCCCGCCCACAGGTCGTGGACACAGCAGTCGTCCTCCCTCCTCGCGCCGGCCCCTCCGACGCGCTGGGATCGAAGCCCTTCTCAAGACTTTTCCCGATGGAGAACTCTTCGTACTGCGCGCTCGACTTCCTTAGATTTTGATCCCGGTTTCCAGCAGCTGGAGGGCCACATTGCCGGTGACGTGCGGCCGGGCGCCGGCGTCATCGCAGCGCTTCGCAGGTTCGCCACGGACGCGCTGCAAAGTTCGCGTGAGACGAGAATCGCGAATCTCAGTAGAGAATCACGCTCCGGATCACGTCGCCCTTGTGCATGCTCTCGAACGCGTCGTTGATCTTCTCGAGGGGCAGGGTTGCGCTCACCATCTCGTCGAGCTTGACGCGCCCGGCGAGGTAGCGATCGACGAGCTTCGGTACCTCGGTGCGACCCTTGGTGCCGCCGAAGGCCGTCCCGCGCCACGAACGCCCGGTCACGAGCAGGAAGGGGCGCGCGTGGATCTCCTTGCCCGCTCCCGCCACGCCGATGATGATCGATTCGCCCCACCCCTTGTGGGTGCAGCGCAGCGCCGTCGCCATCAGGTCGGTGTTACCCACGCATTCGAACGAGTAGTCGACGCCGCCATCCGTCATGTCGATGATGTGCGCTTCGACGTCGTCGACGTCGGCCGGATTGACGAACTCGGTCGCCCCGAACTGCGCGGCAAGCTCGAACTTCTTCGGGTTCGTGTCGACGCCGATGATCCGCTCCGCACCGGCCATCACCGCCCCCTGCACCACCGCGAGACCGATCCCGCCGAGCCCGAAGACCGCCACGTTCGAACCGGGCTCGACCTTTGCGGTGTTGAGCACCGCACCGATCCCCGTCGTCACACCGCAACCGAGCAGGCAGATCTTGTCGAAGGGCGCTTCCTTGTTGACCTTCGCGAGTGCGATCTCCGGCACCACGGTGTACTCGGCGAAGGTCGAGGTTCCCATGTAGTGGTGGATCTTGTTTCCCTTGAACGATAGCCGCGACGTGCCGTCGGGCATCAGGCCCTGGCCCTGGGTCTCGCGGATCGCACCGCAGAGGTTCGTCTTGCCCGAGAGGCAGAACTTGCACTGGCGACATTCGGGGGTGTAGAGCGGGATCACGTGATCCCCGGGTCGGAGGGAGGTCACGCCCTCACCGACCTCTTCCACGACACCCGCGCCCTCGTGTCCCAACACCGCGGGGAACAAGCCTTCGGGATCGTCACCGCTCAGCGTGAAGGCATCGGTATGACACACGCCCGTGGCCGCGATACGAACCAGGCACTCACCGGCCTTCGGGCCCTCGAGTTCGACGTGATCGATTTCCAACGGCTTGCCGGCTTCGACGGCGATCGCGGCGCGAACCTTCATGACGTTCCTCCGGGTTGGGTGGACGCGTCATTATAGAAGCAGCGGTCGCTTCGGCAGGCGAATTTTCAGCCGTTGCAGGCGCGGTAGACGGTGATCGCGATGAAGAGGAGCACCCAGCTCAGGCTGCCGAGCATGCGAATCAACATGCCGCGCGGTGGTTCGACCTCTTCTCCGTCGGCGTCGAAGGGTCGCGTGGAGGTTCGGGGCTCGGCGTCCCTCGCCTCGTGCGGTCGGATCATCTCTTCGAGGGGGCCGTAATCCTCGAAGGGCTCCGGATGGTGCGAGGGGGTGAACAACGGCCGGGCCCCCGGGCGATTGCCGCAGTACATACACTTCTTGGTGCCGGGCGGAAAACTCACGTCGCAGGTATGACACCGCACCTCGAATTGGTGAGTCGGTGCCTCGTCGGCGCGACGCTGCTGGCGCTTCAACATTCCCATCTTCGCCATTGCGATCACACCTGCTTCACCCGCGGTCCAGACCCGCTACTCAGTGGACACCCTGGGTCGATACCAGGGTCGCGGGATCGATCCCGAGGCTGCGCACAGCCTCTTCCCACATCGATTCATCGTCGCCGTGGAAGAGCGCTTCCGCGTTGAAGGGCGCCACGATCCACGCACCCTGCGCCATCTCCCATTCGAGTTGGCCGGGGCCCCAGCCCGCGTAGCCGAGATAGAACCGCATCTGGGAGGGCGCTTCGGCGGCGGCCGTGCGCAACACGTCGACGGAGCGCGCGAGATAGAGATCGTGCTCGCCCACACGACTGATCGAAGCGTCGTCGATGTCGAGGGACTTCGTGTCGTGGAGCAGGAGCCATCCCGTGTTGGGTTCGACCGGTCCGCCCCAGCCGATGTTCGCCGCGGGATCGCCGCGCCACACGACGTCGAGACTCGCGCAGAGTGTCGTCGCCAGGACATCGGCCGAGCGATTCAACACCAGGCCAAAGGTGCCGTTCTCGTCGTGTTCGACGATCAAGGCGACCGAACGATGGAAGTTCGGATCCTCGAGCTGCGGCATGGCCACGAGAAAAGCCGCGCTCAGTGTCTGGTCTTCGGTCACGCGATCAAAGTAGCAGCCGGCCGCATCTGCAACACGCGCGCAACCCCGCTGCGCCCCGACACCCCCTGGGGTCCTCCTCCTTCAGTCGCCATCGCAACCAACCGAAATGATCGATTGCGAGATCGGCGCGTGCGGCACCCGAGCCGAACGCCGAGCGCATGGAGCCCGACGCGATGACGCAGACCCACGACGCCCTGCTGCTGCTCGACGATGGCGAACTCGATCCCGTCGTCGAGATCCTCGAACGTTCGGGGCTCGAGTACCGTCGAATGCGCGGTGGCGAGATCGGCGACTCGATCGCCCCGCCGACCGGGCTGTTGATTACGACCCCTCGCCACGCCGACAAGGTGCGGCCCGGCTCGCCGCCCGGGGCGCTGCCCGGACGACCGGTGCGCATCGTCGCGGCGCAGGAGGATTCGCCATCGCTGCGCCGCATGCTGCGCAACCAGGGCTTCCATCTCCTCATCCGCCAGCCCGTGCACGACGAGGTCTGGCGGCTCTCGATCCAACGGGCGCTGTTCCAGGGCGACGAGCGACGCCGCGACATGCGGCTGCCCGTCGGCGCGCAGATCGAGGTCGCGAGCGAGCCGGGCGAGCCCGACGTCTCGGGCGCCGCGGCCCGCCGACCCTCCATTCTGCTCGACGTTTCGAATCGCGGCTGCCACTTCATCGACGACACGCCCTTTCCCGAGGGCGCGCGCGTCCACTTCGAACTCTCCGCCGACACCACCGGTGGCGATGCCATCGGGCTGCGCGGGCGCATCATCCGCTCCGGCCAATGGACCAACGGTTCCGAGACCCGCCACAGCTGCGCGATGATGTTCGACGAAGACCTCGACGAAGCGAGCCGAGTCGGTCTCGCGCGCATGATCAACGCGCGCATCAGCGGCCCGCTCTCCCTTGCGACGCCGGCTCCCGAGGAGCTTTCACTCCCCGCGGTCGACTCCCCCGCCCTTCCCGGTCTCGAACTCGACGACGAAACCGATCCCGCGGTGCGAACCAGCATGCCCGTCGATCTCGCCGTCGACCTCGCGGACGGGGACGAGAGCGATCGCCGAAAAGAACGCCGCGGTGACTATCAGCAACGGATCGAAGTCGATCGCTCGGGCGAGATCACGGTGCTGATGGGCCGCGATCTCTCGGCCACCGGCATGCGCGTCGAGCGCTTCGCCGACGCCGCGGTGGGCTCCCATCTCGACCTCGCCCTGTACGGCCCATCGGAAAGCGAACCGATGACGATCGACGCCGAGATCGTGCGCGACGATGGCGAACGCGGCGTCGCACTGCGCTTCTGCAACCTGGCTCGCGAAGACGCCGCGAAGCTCGAGCGCTTCATCGCGTGTCTGCCCGCTGTCGAATCCCTGGAAGATTCCGAAGCCGCGGGCATGGGTGCCGTCCTCACCGAGATCCGCGGGCCAGCGCACTCGCAGCATTCCATTGAAGAGCCCTGACCGAGCCAGCCGTAGTCATTCGGCTCGAGATCAAGGCGCGGAATCGTGGGCGTAGCCTTAGCTACGGCCGCGATTTCGCAACGCAGAGATCGGGTCGAAGGGCTGCGGATGGCGACCGAAGGGTTCTTCAATGGGATGCTGAAACCCGAGCTGCGACTCGAGACCAGAGACCTACTCTCGAATCGTCACGAAGTGGCGATCCGGAGGTTTCATGGCGAGCGAAGCCGGTTTCAGGCGATACGAATGCGTGATCTGCGGCTTCATCTACGACGAAGCCAAGGGCCTGCCCGAGAAGGGCATCGCGCCCGGTACGCGCTGGGAAGACCTGCCCGAAGACTTCGAATGCCCCGATTGCGCGTGCAAGAAGGAGTTCTTCGAGCTGATCTCCGAGTAGCCCCGGCTCAGCCGTTCGTGCGCAACAACAGGCTTTCGAACGCGATAGAGGTCTGGTCGTAGAGGCGTTCGGGTTCGGCCGCGAGTTCGATGTTCGGGAAGCGCCGCACGAGCTCGGACACCGTGAGATAGAGCTGCCGCTTGGCGAGGGCCGCGCCGATGCAGAAGCGCGGCCCGTAGCCGAAGCGGATGTCGGGCTCGAACGTGCGCGTCACGTCGAACTTCGAAGGCTCCGGAAAGTACGCGGGGTCGTGCTCGTAGAGGTGCGGCATCAGCAGCACCATCGCGCCCTTGCGGACGGGCTCTCCGCAGATCTCCATGTCGCGGGGCGCGTAGCGCGCAAAACCCATCTTCGAGATCACGCCCCAGCGGCTCACCTCGCTGAAGGCGTTCGCGAACGCGTCGTGGGAGGAGAGGGCCGTCGCGAGCTGCTCCCTGTGCTTGAGCAGGGCGTAGACCGTCCACTGTTGGAAGGTGAAGGTCGTGTCGCTGCCTGCGCCGATCAAGGCGAGGATCAAAGTGAGGATGTCCCACTCGTCGAAGTCGTCGTGCTTCGCCTCGGCTTCGAGCAGGATGCTCAGCACGTCGTCGCGCTGCGGCGACCTGCGACGTTCGGCCAACATCTCCTTGAAGATGTCGATCGCGATATTGCACTCCTGCCGGGCCTTCTCGCGTCGCTCGTCGCTGAGCGTCGGGTTCCAGGTGTCGGTGAAGTTCGCCACCACCGGCCGGATCGCATCCCAGTACTTCTCCGGCACCCCGATCAGCCGGGTAATCGAAATGAACGGGATGTGGCGCGCGATCTCTTCCTTGTAGTCGAAGGTGTCGGGTGTGCCGAGGTCGTCGAAGAGTTTTTCGATGTCGGGCTTGATGCGACGCTCGATCTCGTCGACGACGTTTCGCGAGAACGCGGGAGCCGCGATCTTGCGCACCAGCAGGTGATGGTCGTGATCGGCGAGCAGGCTGTGGCCGATCATCGCGCGCTCGTAGTTCGTCCACTCGGCTTCGGGGGGGCGCGGCGGCGCGTGCTCCCAGTCGTAGAAGTCGGAGGAGAGATACTCCTCCTTCCAGCACTGCATGATGTCGTCGAGTTGCGTCATCACCCACGCGCCCCACGGCTCGTAGTAGACGAAGCGACCGCTGTTGTAGAGGGCCAGGCATTGGGGCGCCGGGTCTTCGCAGTAGGCCTTCGAGTAGGGGTCGTAGACGTCCAACCAGCTGGCCGGCGCTTCCTGCTCCATGCTCATTTCGACGCTCCTCGTCATTCTGACTCGCGTTTGACACTACACGCTACCGCATTCGTATACTAGACTGTAATCTTATATGACCGTGTAATTCTGCCTCACTCGCGATCGATCGGGGCGCCGATCCAATGAAAGGAGTGGTCCCATGTCGTCCGCCGCCGAGTCCCTGGACTTCCAGCTCGACTCACCCGAGGTGAAGAACAACCCCTACCCGGTGTTGCGAAGGCTTCGCGAAGAAGACCCGGTCCACTACGTCGAGCAGATGGATTGCTGGTTGGTCAGCCGGTACAAGGACATCTACGACCTCTACACCGATCCGCGTCTCACCGGCGACCGGCGCAAGTGGGAGTACTACCAGCAGCCGGCCGCGGGTTCGTTCTTTCGCTGGGTCGATGACCACGGCCTGATGGCCCTCGACAAGAAGACCCACACCATGCAGCGCCGGCTGATCGGTTCGGGGCTGACACCGAGTGGTGTGCGAAGCATCGAGCAGAAGATCCGCGACGTGGTCGATCACTTCGCGAAGCCGCTGCACGGACGCACCGGCGTCGTCGACATCATGAAGGAATACACGACGCCCATTCCGATCGTGGTGGTGGGATCGATCACGGGCGTCACCGCACCGGGTGTCGACGATACGCAGTTCAGCGAACTCGCCCAGGCGGTGATCCGCGGCTTCTTCGGGATGGTGAGCCCCGAAGTGCTCGCGCGTTCCGAACGCAACTACGTTCAACTCTCGCAGTGGGTGAAGGACACGATTCGCGCGCGGCGCGAAAAGCCCGAAGACGATCTCATCAGCTACCTGATCGCCGCGAAGGACGGCGACTTCTTCCTCGACGACGAAGGCATCGTCGCGCAGGTCAGTTCGATGCTGGCGGCCGGAACCGAAACCACCAGCAGTGGCGGCGTGACCTGCCTGATCACCCTGCTCGATCACCCCGAAGCCCTCGAACGCGTGCGCGCCGATCGCTCACTCATCCCCCAGACGGTGAACGAGGTGCTGCGCTACGGCTTCGGCGGTATCGGCGGGAGCCAGCGCTTCGCCCTCGAGGACTTCGAGTACCAGGGCCGCAAGATCCGCAAAGGCCAGCTCGTCATCTTGAGTAGCGCAGGCGCAAGCCACGACCCCGAGGTCTACGCTGACCCCGACGTGTTCGACATTGACCGCAATCCCCAGGGCATCCTGACCTTCGGGCTCGGCCCGCACTACTGCCTGGGTGCGAACCTGGCGCGCGCGGAACTCGGCAACATCGTCGACGCCGCCCTCGACTTCCTGCCTCGAGGCGCACGCGTGCTCCACGACCAGATCGAAACCGAGGCGCTCGGCATGTTCGACCGCAAGGTCAACTGCCCCATCGACTTCGGCGACGGGAGTTAGCGGCCAGAGCGCAAAGCGGTTGCGATCCCGAGGCCGAGCAACGCCGTCACCACGACGACGCCCGGTGCCAGGGGAACGCCGATCGGTGCGGGGCTCACGAAGTAGCCCTCGCGCAACCCCCACGACGCGACGGTGCGCTGCCACGGATCGCCAAGGGTCGGGTTCAGCCCGACGACGACGTTCGTCATGCCGAGGGGAACACTCGCGAAGCTGTTCAGCAGATCCTGTCCCTCGTAGTGGAGGTGCGGCCAACTCGAATACGAACCCGAGTTCCCGACCGTGCCCAGCACGGCGCCCGCCCCGACCGGATCCGAAGCCGCGTACGGAATCGATCCCGGGATCGTGTGACTGAACAACAGGCCGAGGTCGCCGGGGACTTCCAGGAACACGAAGTTCGGCGCCGCACAGCCGACGCTCGAGTAGGGAGTGCAATCGGGCTGTGCGTTCTCCAATGAGTAGACCGTGCCCGCGACCGGGGCGGTGATGACTTCGCCATAGCTGTGGTTGTCCGCGAGCACCGCGCTCTGGATCGGGTTCTCCGGCTGCAAGGATCCGTCGGTGCGATGCAGGTCGTAGGCCCACTTGCCCGAGTGGGTGAGCGGATTCATCGCGCCCTGCCCGACGTACCACCGCCCGGCGAGCGGACTCGGCATCGCAGTGAAGGGCGTGCCGCCGGACGGAAGCACAGAGTCGAGATCGTACGGCGTCGTGACGAGGCGATAGCTTCCCACCGCCGCACCCCGATCCACTTCGGTGTAGCCGGGCAGATAGTCGACACTGAACGCCGAGACCCGCACCCACGGACGCGCCGCTGCACCCGAGAGCTTGCCCTGCATTGAAGCCGGAAGCGCCGCGTCGAGGGCGGAGTACGGAACCCGGATCTCGACCGCGCTCCCGATCGCGATGTCCGTGCCGTTCCAGCTCGGATCCCCTCCGGTGATTCCACTGCAACCGCCCTGATCGAACCAGGAGAGCCCGTCGTTGCCGATCGGGTCGGGTGCGATCTCGACGTCGTGGCATGCGAAGCCATCGAAGTCGAAGCGGATCCAGAACGGGAAACCCAACGAGGCCGGCGTCGCATCGGTTTCGATCAACACGTAGAGATCGGTATCGGTGGGTGCGATGCGAACACTCGTGATGTCGCGCGACGCATCCCCGCCGGCATCGCCGGTCGGATCCGCGAATGCCGGGATCGAACCCCAATCCGAAGCGTCGCCATCCACGGTGATGCTCACCGGCAGCAGGCTGTCGATCAGGTCGTACACATCCTGATCGGCGGCGGCGTTCGCGCTCATCGGCACGAGGAGGCAGAAACAGATCAACCGGGCGTACTTCATCGCCACTCCCCGTCGGTCAGGGGAGGCTACACGATCGCGACGTCACGCTGCAGCGCGCGCTGCTAGCGCCCCGTTTCCGAGAGGAAGATCGGCGCCGCCGGCTCGCCGAGGCGACCGGTATATCGGTTGGCCATCTGCGCGTTGCAGGTGCGCTTTTCGCAGAACACTTCCTTCAGCACATCCGCGGCGATCTCCGAAGACTTCTTCCACCAGAGATGTCCGTGCACCTGCACGACGGCGAGCGCGACCGCCGGATCGTCGGCGGGCGCTGCACCCACGAACCACTCGTAACGCCCGCGCGGTTCGCTACCCGTGATGTTGCCCGTCTTGCCGGAGACCAGCACGGAGCCGAGTTTCGGCCGCCCGCGTCGATCGCGGAACGCACTGCGCGCGGTACCCCGCGTCGTGGTGCGCACCATCATCTCGCGCAGCTCTTCGGCGCGCTCCGAACTGGTGACGCGGAGAGCTTCGGGACGCTCGGGTGCGGCCAGTTCGTTGCCCTCGCCGTCGATCACACGGTCGACCCACCAGGGTTCGATGCTCTCACCGTCGGCGAGGGTGGCCGCGAGCCTCGCCGCGTGAAGCGGCGTGATGCGACTCCCCGCAAGGCCCGAACCGAGCTTGCCGAGCTGCCATTCGTTGGTGCCCGGGTCGACGGTTCCCGCGTCGTGACCCGGCCCGGGTTGATCGAGCCAACCGAAGCGGTCGACGGCGTCGAGCAGGGCGAGGCTTCCGACATCCTGCACGGCGTATTGCGCGAAGCACTGGTTGTTCGAGGTGGCGAGGGCCATCTCGAGGGAGACCCGGCGCCCGACCTTCGTCCGCTTGAAGCGCCCCGGGCGCAGGCGATACGGGTTGCCGCGATAGAAGCAGAGGTCGTGCGCACGCTCGTCGTGGGTTTCGAGCAGGGCATCGGCCGTCACGATCTTCACCAACGAGGCCGCGGGATAGGCGCGCGTCGGTGGAAAGCCCTCGGGATCCGTCGACGCGTAGGTGAGCACGCGGCCGGTGTTGGGATCCAGCACGATCACGTGCCCCCGCTCGACCCGACTGTTGCGCAGGATCTTGAAGACGCGCCGGGTCAGCTCGGCGTCGATCGAGTACTCGACTCGCAACGGGCCCACCAGATCGGGTCGATCGAGGGGCGCGGGAACGACTTCGGTGAGCCTCGGACTCGCGAAGGGATCACTCGACGCACTCGCGAAGGCGACTCCACTAGAGCGCCCGCCGCCCGGCGCATCCGAGTAGGCATAGACGGCGTTCTCCGCTCCAACCGGAAGTCGCGAGAACAGACCGTCCGGCGCGGCGACCCGACCGTCCTCTCGCAGGAAACGTTCGGGTGTGCGCGAAGAGGAGTCGGCGAGATCGCGCAGCTTCGGCCCGAACGCGGGAACGCCCACCGACAGCCCCAGCGCGCAACCGAGCACGAAGAGCGTGATGCGCCCGCGGCGACTCATCGGCTGCGCTCGCAAGCTGCGATTGCGCGCACGAGGCCTGCGGCCGAGCAATCGCCTGCGGTTCTTCGAATCGAGCTGGTCCTGCAAAGCGGGCGCACTCCCCCCGTTTCCATTCGGGCTGAACGTGGAAGGGGTCGGGTCTGGTGGGAGGTATTACGCGTGACGCAGGTGGGGGCGGGCATCGAGAGGAAGGGAACGCGCATGACGACCTCTGGTTCGGTCGATCGGGCTCGGAAGCCGCGCCGAAAGCGCCCTTCTTCCACCCCCCCAAGCTCTCACCCGGCCGCGGAGGGTAGACCGAAACCCCCGAATCGCCAAGGGAATCGGCTCATTCGAAGAGCACGGCCTCGAGTTCGTCGAGGCCGCTCACCGCGAAGCCGCGCCCGCGCGCCTGTTCGTGCTCGCGCTCGGCGTTGTAGCCCCAGGCCGCCAGCACGCAGCGCGCGCCGAGGACCGCCACCGACGCGAGGTGGTTCGCCTTGTCGTCGATGAAGGTGATCTCCTCGAAGGGCACGTCGAAATCGGACTGCACCGCGCGGATGTGGGCCTGTTTGTCTCGCCCCCACTCCTTGTCGTAGATGCGATCGGGGGCGAGCACGTCGGTCACCGCGAAGCGATCGAGCAGGCGGGTCACGGCATCGCGGTCCTTGGCGGTGGCAATCACCACCTCGCACGCACCGCGGCGCCGGCGCAGCAGCTCGACCAGCTCGTCGTAGGGGGACATCAACTGCCCCCAATCCTCCTCGGAGACGTCGCGCAGGCGGGCCCGCTCGTCGTAGAAGTACCGATGGAAGGCTTCGGTGAAGTCGGGATCCTGTTCGGCGAACCAGCGATCGTAGTCGGACTGTTCCTCGATGGTTTCCCCGGCCTCGAGGGCGAGCAGCGCCACGCCGAAGTCTTCGGCGCGATTGCCGAGCGGCATGATTTCCAGAAAGCCCGTGAAGAGGGGATCGGCCTGGATCGCCGCTCGGGCTTCGAGGCCGCTCATGGCGCCCCAGCGCTCGAGGCGCGACGCGTCGAGGGAGCCCGGGCGCACGCGTTCGAGGGTACGCACCGCAACCCAGAAGCATTCGGGCGCGCTATCCGAGATCACGCCGTCGAAGTCGAGGGCGAGAACCTTCACGAAGCCGATCGTCCCGCGTGATCGGGGCTATGCTGCCGCGCAGTGAAGCCGTCACTCAAGAGCATCGGGCGTCAACTCCTTCCCTGGTCGATTTCCATTGGCGCCATGGTGTACGTCTTCGGCTATCGCATCGACTGGCAGTCGATCCCCGAAGCGACGGCCGAGGCGAACCTTCCGCTCTTCATCGCGATCACGGTCTTCGACAAGGTTTCGTTCTTCGTCGTGTGGGGGCTCTTCCAGGCGGCCGCCATCCGACAGTTCATCGAACGCGTGCCGATTCGCAAGATCATGGCGGTGAAGGGCGCTTCCGAACTCGTGCGCACCGTCAACAACTCGCTGGCCGATGCGACCTTCCTGCTCGGCTGCGCGCAGCTGCTGCATTCGGTCGGCGTGGCGCGGGTGGTGGCGATCGCGAGCATCCCCTTCGTCACCCACTTCGCGGTGCTGCTGATCCAGGCCACGCTGGCGCTGCCGCTGCTGCCGGGGGGGACCTTCGGGAATCCCGACGTGCTCTTCCTCGTGGTGCTCTCCTGGTTGGCGTGCGGAGTGGTCTGGGTCGCCGTGCGTTGGGGCTACATGCGCATCGCCCTCGAGCGTCTCGGCATCGGGGGGTGTCTCG
>JANQEL010000166.1 GCA_028278345.1 Myxococcota bacterium | reverse complement strand
GTCGCCACCATCGAGTATTCGTACTGGCCGTCGTCGGGCTGAAAGAGGTCGAGCTGGAAGTTCGCCTTGGGCTTGCCCGAGACGTGCTTGCGGAAGACGACGATCCGCTCGGTCCGCTTCCACTTGTCGATGCGATGGTGTACGGAGAAGGCTTCGAGGCGCGGCCCGATCCGCTTCCAGCGCTTGCGCTTCCCGATCACCTCGCGGATTCCGAGCCAGTGCCACTTCGGGACCCGCACGGCGTACTCGACGCCACAGGCCGTGAGGCACTCGAATACAGCCTTCTGGCAGAAGGCGCCATCGAGCCGCACCTCGAAGGGAATCGGCCCAAGCGCCTCGCGAGCGCTCGCGAAGACCTCTTCGAGATGCTGCACCGCATCCACCGAGTCGTTGACGTTCCCCGGGCGATTCCACACGCCGAAGATCTGGCCGGTCTGCGCGAGGTGGCCCGTCAACGGGTAGTAGGACCGGTCCTTCGGATGGTGGGGGTTGAAGCCGCGTCCGGCGCCATCGACCTGATCGCCTGCACGGATGACGGTGCCATCGAAGTCGAGCGTGGCGCGAGCCAGGCGACAGGACGAGAAGGTCTCGAAGGCGAGCTCTCGCAGCAGCGCGTTCAGCCGCTCGCGAAACCCAGCGACGATCCCCGCGAGCCAGCGCGAGAGCGTGCGCTCATCGGGCATGCGCTGGAGCCTTGCGAAGCGAAGGAAGAGCGGATCGCGCGCCATCACGCGGCCGTGGCGCAGGCGGCTTCCTCCCACGAGGAGCAGCCCGATGACCAGCAGCGCCATGCGCCACGAGCCGTAGTCGGTGTCGAAGCGGCGGTCCGCGAAGACCTTCCGGAGCCGGTCCACGAAGCCCGAGCACCGCAGAAAACGCCCAAAGAGCTCTAGGCCGGCGTGAGCCGTCAGGGGCTCGGACGTGAAGGCGATCTCCAGATCGCCCTTGACGCGGCTCTGCAGAGAGCGTTTCCTTAACTTCACGAATGTGGCCCTGTTGGAGGAGGGTGGTGTTTGGCGATTCCACCCCTACCACCGACGGGGCCACTTTCAATTCGGGCCTTTCCCCGCAGTTCTCAATGCCGGATCAGGGCTAG
>JANQEL010000139.1 GCA_028278345.1 Myxococcota bacterium | reverse complement strand
TCGCCAGGCTTCCCGCGCTGGGGCGCCGTCGATCAGGATTGAGTATCTGTGCCACACTTTGATCGATGAGAGCGAATCCACGGTTCGCGAAACGCGCCGTGTGGCGTCTCGCCGCGTCGGGCCCATGGCACGTCGCTTGCTCTAAATCGGAACGTCCCCGCTCGAGCCGGGGCCAAAGGAGGACCCATCCATGAAGTTCGAAAAGATTCTCGTGCCCGTCGATTTCTCGGATCACTCGGAGCAGGCGTTCCGCCTGGCCATCGATCTCGCCAAGAGCTTTGGGGGTGAGGTCATGTTGCTCCACGTGTTCCCCGAATCGATGGCGCTGGTCCCGCCCTATGGCCCGGCACTTCCCGCCGACTTCGGCATGCAGATCGAGCGCTCGGCGACCGAGCACTTCGAGAAGTGGCGCGAAGAGCACTGCCCCGAAGACCTCGAGGTGAAGAGTTTCGTGCGACGCGGCGATCCGTCGCGAGCGATCGCGGATCTCGTCGAAGAGACCGGCGCGGATCTCATCGTGATGGGCACCAAGGGCACCACGGGTCTGGCTCACGTGCTGATGGGGAGCGTCGCGGAGCGCACCGTTCGCACCGCGCCTTGCCCGGTCCTCACCACCAAGGCGGATGGATGAGAACAGTCGATCTTCAGGGGGGTAGGATCGTGCACAAAGTGATGATGATGACGTTGGTGATCGGGGTCGCACTCGGCTTCACGCGGACGTCGCCTGCTCGGGCCGCTGAAGAGCTGCCGCGTGCGGAATGGTCTCCGGTGATGCAGGAGATCTTCAATACGATGGCCTACCTGCTGCCGCGCAGCCTCGACGGCGAGCGCTTCTCGAACGAGAGCGAGCGCGCCCAGATCGCGAGGCAGATCACGGCGCTCGCCAACGCCGTGGCCGCTCTGCAGGTGAGCGGGCACGAGGGTCGCGATCGCGGTTCGAGTCTCGTCTACCTGAGTCACTCGCTGGGGCGTGACATCGAAGAAGCGCGCATGCGCTTCGATTCCGGGCTCTACGAAGAGGCGCGCTACTTCGTGGTCGGCTCGCTCCACAACTGCTTTGCCTGCCATGCGCGCCGCCCGAGCACGAACCGCTTTCCCCTGGCCGAGCAGCTGACCGACGCCGTCGAACTCGACGGGCTCGAACCGCAGGAGAAGGCGGTGCTCTTCGTGGTGACGCGTCGCTTCCGCGAGGCCATCGAAACCTGGCAGGCGCTGCTGCGCGACCCGAAGATCGAACCGCGACAGATCGACGAAGAGGGCGTCTTGACCGACTACCTCGCCGTCGCGGTCCGCGGCCTCCAGGAGATCGCGCCGACGCGCAAGGTGCTCGAAGACTTCGAACGGCGCGAAGGCGTGTCGCCCTATCTCGCGAGCCACCTCGAGACCTGGACTCGAGCGCTCGCGGACATCGAGAAGCACCCCGAGTTGCTCGAGGTGAAGCTCGAGCGCGTGCGCGCCCTGATCGAGCGGGCGGACGCGGCGAGCGATGCCGAACGCGATCGCCACGGCCTGGTCTACGACCTTGCAGCGTCGAGTTCGCTCCACCAGCTGATCGACCGCGAAGCGGGCTCGAAGGGAGCGCTCGAACCGCGTGCCCTGAGCGAGGCCTACTACCTGCTCGGGCGCATCGAAGCGCGCAGCATGACCCAGTTCTGGATCGACGAGTCCGCCCACCACCTCGAGGCGGCGGTGCGCGCAGAGCCCAAGTCGGCGTACGCGGAACGCGCCCTCACGATGTTCGAGGAGAACATGGTGGCCGACTACGGTGCGCGCTCGGAAGGCGATCTACCCACCGACGTGTGGGTACGGATCCAGACCCTGCGCGAGCTCGTTCACGGGAAACCGCCCGCGGCAACCGAGGAGCCGGCGGGCACCGAGTAGCCCTCGGCCACGCGATCATCGCGCAGGCCTGATGCGCCTTCTCGTGGCAATGTGCCTCGATGAGGCGACATTCGGTTCAAAATGGGTCAATATGTCCCTTTTTGAAGGAGAGGTCGGGCCGGCTCCTGCGATCGACGAGCACCCGACTCCGCCCCGAGGAGCACGAGACCCCGCTCATTTGCGCGAGAGGGACGATCTCCCCCGCCACCCGCGTGGGGTGGCCCGAACCGCGCCACTGGCACACCGCTCGCAACATCCGGGTCGGAACGCTGCGTCCGAGATGGCAGATGGAGACGATATGACCGACCCCTCGACCACCTTGTTGGTCGTCGACGACGACCAGGCCATGCGCGAGATGCTGGCCGCGCTCTTCGAAGATCACGGTTATGGCGTAGTCGGTGCCGACTCGGCAGACGCCGCGCTCGAGTTGGTGGCGAGTCGCGAGTTTGACGCCGTGCTCTCCGACATCCGCATGCCGGGCAAGAGTGGGATCGAGCTGGTGAGCGAACTCCATGCGATGCGCCCCGACATGCCGGTGGTGCTGATGACGGCCTTCGGCAGCATGGAGTCGGCCATCGAGGCGATGCGGGTGGGCGCCACCGACTACATCACCAAGCCCTTCGAAAGCGAAGCCGTGCTGCTCACGCTTCGGCGGGTGATGGAGACCCGGGCATTGCTCCAGGAAAACCGTCGGCTGCGCCGCGCCGTCGACACCACGAGCAAGCTCGGCGACATCATCGGCGTGAGCCCCGCCATGCAGGAGATCTTCGCGGGGATTCGGCGCCTCGCGCACAATCGCAGCAACGTCTTGATCACGGGCGAGAGCGGCACGGGCAAGGAACTCGTCGCGCGCGCACTCCACTTCCACGGCGCCACCCCCGACCGTCCCTTCGTCCCGATCAACTGCACGGCCCTTCCCGAGGGCCTGCTCGAAAGCGAACTCTTCGGTCACGTCCGCGGCGCTTTCACCGGCGCCGTTTCGTCCAAGACGGGTCTGTTCAAGGAAGCCGACGGCGGAACGATCTTCCTCGACGAGATCGGCGACATGAGCCTCGGCCTGCAGGCGAAGCTCTTGCGCGTGATCCAGGATCGCGAGATTCGCCCCGTCGGCAGCAATCAATCGATCTCGGTCGATGTCCGCATCATCGCCGCCACGAATCAAGATCTGCTCGAAGCTGCGCGTCAGCGCCAGTTCCGCGAAGACCTGTACTATCGACTGAACGTGATTCCGATCCACATTCCGCCGCTGCGCGAGCGCCGCGAAGACATTCCCGAGCTGATCCAATCGTTCCTGGTGAAGCACGGAGCAGGCGAGCAGCGGCGCCTCAGCGACGCCGCCATGCGTGCCGCGACGGCGCACGAATGGAAGGGCAACGCGCGCGAGCTCGAGAACGTGATCGAGCGCGCGCTGGCCTTCACCGACGCCAACGAGATCAACGTGGAAGACCTCGGTTTCAGCGCGGACGCGGGCCCGCTCGATTCGAGCTCCGAGGCGGTGCTCGCCCAGGCCGCACGTCAGCACATGAGTCTGCACGAGCTCGAGGACAAGTACATCGATCAGGTGCTCGAGTTCACCGGAGGCAACAAGGTGCAGGCGGCCAAGATCCTGAAGATCGATCGCAAGACCCTCTACCGGCGGCAGCAGCGCAACCTCGAGCGCGAAGAATGAAGCAGGCCGGGTCGCGGCGAAGCAAGCGCGTGGTCGCGCTCGTGGTGGGGGTCGGCCTGGCCGCAATGTCCTTCGGCTGCGCGGATACGGCGCGCATGATGCGTCGCGCGACCTATCCGCCGGATTTCCAGTACATCAGCGACGCCGAACTCGAGAGCGTGATGTGGCGGCTGGCGGGGCACGTCCACGCGCTCGAACGGCTCACCCAGACAGCGGGCGGAACGCCAAGGCCCGACCCCGACGCGGCCGCCATGGCGCGGGTGCTCGACAACATCGAACGCGAAGCGCGTGCCCTCGAGTCCGAGGGAAGTGGCTCGACGCATCCCTACTTCGCCGAACGTCTCGAAACCTTCCTCGGGCACGTGACCCATGCACAGCGTGGCTTGCGACGCGATCCGCCCGTGCTCACCAGCGCGGACGAAGTCTGGCGCGCCTGTGCGGGTTGCCATAACCGACGATGACCGACGAGGCCGTCGGCATGGTCGGGCAGGGTCTGCTGCTCGCGGTGAGTGTGCTGACCGCAGGCCATGTGTTGCTGCACAAGCGCAGCGCGAGGCCCGCTGCGATGTGGGTTGCGCTCTGCCTCTTGCTGCCCGGCCTGGGGGCACTTCTCTATTGGATGTTCGGTTACAACCGGGTGTCGACCCGCGCCGACGCCCTGCGCGCGCGTTGGCCATCCGTGGTCGAAGCGCTGGGTGAGGGCGCCCGAGCACCCCAGGAGCTGAGTGCACTGCCGGAACGCCTGCGCGATCACGCCGAGATCGGGGCGCGCATCACCGGCCGTTCGATGCGCGGAGGTCACTCGCTGCGTCTGCTGCGCAATGCGGCCGAAGCCTATCCGCCGATGCTCGAGGCCATCCGCGCAGCGCAGAAGCGCATCTATCTGAGTACCTACATCTTCGATCGCGACGCCGATGGTCTCGCCTTCGTCGAAGCCCTCGGGGATGCGGTCGCGCGGGGCGTCGAGGTGAAGGTGCTCGTCGATGGGCTCGGCGAGTGGTACTCGCCGCGGCGCATCGGCGGCCCGCTGCGCGAGGCGGGGGTTCCGGTCGAGCGCTTCCTGCCGGCGAAGCTCTTTCCGCCGAGTCTGCACGTGAACCTTCGCTATCACCGCAAGCTGCTCGTGGTGGATGGCGTTAGGGGCTTCACCGGAGGCATGAACATCGGCAGTCGTCACCGCGTGGAGGGCGGGAAGGGCGTTCGGGATCTGCAGTTCGAGGTGACGGGGCCGGTGGTCGAAGACATGGAGCTGCAGTTCCTGGAGGATTGGTGCTTCCAGACGGGCGAGGAGCCGCGGGCGCTCCTTCCGCCCGAGTCGCTGCTCCCCCCGCGCTTGCCCGCCACGAGCGGCGACGGCGACGCCTGGGTTCGCGCCGTGAGTTCAGGGCCGAACGAAGATCTCGAGAGCGTGCGTTGGATCCTGCTCGGAGCGCTCTCGCGTGCTCGCCGGCGCATCTGCATCATGACGCCGTACTTCATCGCCGAAGCGGGGCTCGTGGCGGCGCTCAATAGCGCCGCCCTACGCGGCGTGCAGGTCGAGATGGTGCTGCCCGAGCACAACAACCTCATCTACATGAACTGGGCCGCCAACGCGCAGCTCTGGCAGATCCTCTCCTTCGGCGTGCGCGTGTATCGCCAACCCGGTGCCTTCGATCACACGAAGCTCGCCCTGATCGACGACCAGTACGGCCTGATCGGCTCGTCGAACCTCGATCCGCGAAGCCTGCGGCTCAACTTCGAGTTCAACCTCGAAGTCTGCGGTGGCGAATTCCTCGGCGATCTCGCGAAGCACTACGCCGACGCACGGGCGGCCTCGCGGGAGATCACGCACGAAGAGCTGATGGCGCGTCCCTTGTGGGTGCGCCTGCGCGATGCCACCGCTTCGCTGTTCTCGCCGTACCTCTAGGCGCTCAGTCGACGGCCAGCGCCGCGACGATCTCGCCGAGCACGCCGCGCTCCTTCTTGCTCACGGAGCCGATGCCTGCGACGCCGCCAGCGGCATGAGCGATCTTCTCCGCGCGCTGGATCAGGTTCTTTCGCACGGCTTCGCGTGCGGCGGGTTCGAGTTCCTGGAAGACGGCGCGGATGTACTCGGACCACACCTGGAGGAAATCGTCCCCCGGCGGCTTCTCGAGCCAGCTCGAGAAGAGCGCGAAGGAGGGCGAATCCTCCTCCACGCCATCGGCGGCCAGGGTCTCGAGCGCGGTCTTCTTCTCGCCCGGTTCGAGATCTCCATTCGCCCAGGCCACGGCGACCAATGGCGCGTGGCTCAGCGCTTCGACGTGCATCGAAGTGATGCCCAGCGCGAGTAATCGTTCGAGGACATCGTGTTCGCCGATACCGGTGGCGCTCGCGAGCCGCTCCAGTTCGGCCCTCGCTTCGCGTTCACGGCGGATGGCTTCGATCCGCTCGGCGTCGATCCGTGCGAAGTACACGGATTCGAAGGCCCGCTCACGGGCCTTGAAGATGTCGTTCGTCATCGCGATTCCTCCTGCTGGCTGCGCGCATCCGCCTCTCCAGTTCCCCCCGAACGGATGCAATTCCCTCGCCAGCTTCCAGAAGGGCCCCGCGCCGTGAGAGCCCCTTCAATGCGCGCTCAGGCTCTCGAACGTCGAGGAATGTCCCGATACTGGGGCGCGTCGCCCCGGCGCCAACGCCTCTGGTGTGCTTTGGGTCAGCGCTCGATCCGCCTGCCCGAGCGCGACCGCGACTTTCTGCGTCACACGCACCGTAGCCACATCTCGCGGCTCGCTCGCATGCAATGCGCTTGGCCCCGTTCGTGCATTCATCTGAATGCAACACACCGAAGAATGCGAGAGAGGGGAGGTCGAAGTGACGACGTCAGCCAAAGCCGGGACCGCGAAGTCCGGGCCGCCCCGCGCGGCGCACGGCGAACCCGCCGAGGTCGAAACCCTCTCACGCGAAGAGTGCCTGCAGATCCTGCGCGACTCTCCGACCGGTTGCCTGGCGCTGGCGACCGACGGTGCGCCGAAGTTGCGACCCGTCAACTTCGTCGTCGACGACTGGTCGATCATCGTGCGCACGGGAGAAGGGCAGATCCTCGACGCCGCCCTCGAAGGCCGCCATGCCGCGTTCCAGGTGTTGGGCACCGACGGTTTCGAGCACACCGGAGCCAGCGTGAACGTCGCCGGCAAACTCGAAGCCCTCGAGACCAACGAGTTCCTGCTCGGCCTGCCACTTCGCCCGTGGGCCTCGGGCCAGCGCGATCGCTTCGTGAGACTCTCGGCTGCACAGATCAGCGGCCGACGCATTCCTACCGGAAGGGGAAACCGATGACTCGAAACGGCGCATCTTCCGTCGACCGCTGGGGTCGGGATATCGAGAGCGAGCGGTTTGCCCCGCCTTTCTTCGACACGCTCTACGACAAGTACTTCCGCGTGGAATGGGAGGGCGTCGAGAACATCCCACGCCGGGGTGGGGCGCTCCTCGTCTCGAATCACGCCGGCATGTTTCCCCTCGATGGTTTCTTCGTGCAGAACGGCGTGCTCCGCGAAACCGGCCGCCCGGTCTACGGGCTCGCGCATCGCGGCTTCTACGACTTTCCGTTTATGTCGCGGCTGCTCGAGCGCTCGGGCGCGGTCGCCGCCCATCCCGACAACGCCGATCGTCTGCTGCGCGAGGACGAACACCTCGTGATGGTCTTTCCCGAAGGCGCCAAGGGCCCGGTGAAGCCGCCTTCGCAGCGGTACAAGCTGCAGCGCTTCGGCCGCGGCGGTTTCGTCGAAACCGCCATGCGCGCCCAGGTGCCGATCGTGCCCATCGTGCTCTGTGGCACCGAAGACACCACGCCGGTGCTGACGGTCCTGCCTTCGCCGAATGGCGATTTCCCCGTGACCCTGAACGCGCTCTTGTTCGGTCCCGTGCTGGGCGCCTTCGCGCAGTTCCCCGCAAAGATCACCATTCGGGCGCTGCCGCCCGTCGAGTGGGACGACCCGGCCCCGAGCGATCACATTCCGCTCAGCCTGCTGATGGATCGCGCGGAAGAGATCCGCGAGCTGATGCAGGACCAGCTCGACAAGATGTTGTACGCCCGCAAGAGCACTTATGTCGACTTCGGTTCGCCCCTCAAGTTCCTCTTCGGCGAACGCCGTTAGGGAGGTCGTACGAGATCATGAAGAACGTATGGATCGAAGGAGCCACGACTCCGTTGGGTCGTCTGCTCGCCGAAGCCTTCGCGCGCGCGCCGGATGTCGAGCGCGTCGTCGGAATCGAACCGGAGATGGGTTCGGAGTGGCATCCGCACATCGAGTGGTTGCCGGTCGAACTCGACCACCGCGCACAACTCTCCGCCATGCGCGGATACGACATCGACACCGTGATCCAGTGCAGCCTGGCACCGGATCGCATGGGCAATGGAGCGGGTCCCGCCGACGTGATTGCCACCATGCGCCTCGGCGCGGCGATCGCACACGAGGGAAGCCCGGTGCGCGCGTGGGTGCTGCTCTCTTCGAGCGGGGTCTATCCCGTGCACGCCGGCCGTCCGCTGCTCAACAGGGAGAGCCACGCCACGCTGCCGCCCGACGATCCCGACCTGGGCGCGCTACTCGAGGCCGAGGACTACGCGATCGACGTGGCCGAGCACACGCCGCACCTGAACGTCGCGATCCTGCGCCTGCAGGAGATCGTGGGAGATGAGATCGGCGGGCCCCTCGCGCGCCACTATCGTCAGGCCGTGGTCCCGACGCCGATCGGTCACGATCCCGTGCTGCAGTTCCTGCACGTCGACGACGCCATCGAAGTGACGCTCTTCGCCGCCGAGCGCGAACTCGCGGGTTGCTACAACGTCGCGTCGAGCGGGCTCATGCGCGAGAGCGAGTACCTCGAGGTCTCTGGTGCGACGGCAATTCCGAGCCTGGCGGTCTCGGCCGGTTTCCTCGGCGGTCTCGCGACGCGCCTCGGCGTTCCCCACATCGAAGAAACCAACCTCGGCACCCTGCAATACGGGCACGCGGTCGATATCTCGAAGCTCGAAGCCACGGGCTTCAAGCCCGGTGCAGATCAGCACGACTGTGCGGAGGCCCTGGGAGCAGGGCGCTAGCGACTACGAACGACGCGACCGAACCAGCCCGGCCGTGAAGAGCGCGCCCGCGATCAATGCGACCGCGGTACCCGGCTCGGGTACGGCCACGACGTCGACCGGGGCGAGGTTCGCGAACGAGGCCGAGCCGTCGTAGTGCATCGTCCAGGTGGTCGTGCCGGTGTCGAGGCTCAAGACGTCTTCGTCGTCGAAGGTGGTGCCCGAAACTTCGGCCGTCGTGTCGAAGGAGAGCGCGAGGTCGCCGTTCGAAAACGCGAAGACCGCATCGACGGTCACACCGGCCGGAAGCACCGTGCCGTCGAACTCGACCGTGTAGACACCGCCGTTCTCGCTGATCACCATCGCAGGGGTGGCGGTGACGCCGCCCGGGAGTTCGACCGTGGTGTCGGTGGTGAAGTACTTGTCGCCCGACAGTTGGTCGAAGCCGTTGATGTCGGTCTCTTCGGGGATGTCACCGGGGGAGCCGATCGCGATCAGGCCCGCGACACCCGCGACGTCTTCGGCCACCTCGTCGTCGAAGACCACGAGCCCGCCGAGATCGACGGTGATGTCCGGGGAGATCACGGTGTCCGCCTGGGCCATGGCCGCGGCGAAGACCGAGAGGGCGAGGAGCGGCGTCAGGAAGGGTGCGCGCACGATCAGAAGACCTCCTGCGGCGCGATCGCGAGGCGAGTCGCTACGAGCAGGGTAGAGCCTAGCCCCCGAATCAGCCGCGCCGATGACCTGATGCTCTGCTGATGTCGCGCTGGAACGGGCCGAAAACCCATTACCTGCGTGCGTATTGCCGAGCGATCCGCGGTGCGGATCGCTCTGTCTGGCTTCAGCCCGCCGCCGCGCGCAGCGGCCCGCCCTCGACGGTGATCCGGTGCAGGTAGCGGCGATGGCCGTGGTAGTCGTTCAGCGCGTAGTGCCAGGTCGAGCGGTTGTCCCACATGGCGACCGAGCCGGGTTCCCAGTGGAAGCGGATCTGGAACTCGGGCTTCATTGCGTGCGCATAGAGCTGGTGGAGCAGGGGCTTCGACTCTTCGATCGTCCAGCCTTCGAAGTGCCGCGTGAAGCCCGGGTTGACGTAGAGGATCTCGCGGCCCGTGTCGGGGTGGGCGATCACGACGGGGTGCGCCGCGTCCTGGGTCGCGGCGTCGGGGTTGCCGATACGCCCGTCGCTGTAGGGGTCGAGGCCATCGGTACCGCGCGTCGCAGCCTTGCGCCCGAAGACATGCCGGCTCGAATGCACCGCGCGCATGCCGCGCAGCGTGTCCTTGAACCCATCCGAGAGCGCGTCGAACGCGGCGGCCAGGCCCGCATAGAGGGTGTCGCCACCGCTCGGGGGAATCACGTGGGCGTAGAGGATCGAGCAGCGCGCGGGCTCGTCGTCGTAGGAGTGATCGGTGTGCCAGCCGCCGCCGATGTTGTCCTTCTGGTCGGGCTCTTTCAGCACCTCGGCGATCTGCGGGTGTCCCTCGACCGGATGGAAGAAGCGATTGACGTTGATCTCGCCGAAACGCTCCGCGAAGGCGATGTGATCCTCGGGGGCGAGCTTCTGGTCGCGAAAGAAGAGCGCACCGTATTCACCGAGTGCGCGTTCGATTTGCTTGAAGGTGGCGTCGTCGAGTTTGCAAAGATCGACGCCGCGAATCTCGGCGCCGACGGCGGGGCTCGGGAGGGTGATTTCCATGACGCGACAGCGTACCGCCAGAGGCGGCTTGGCGTCACGGCCTGCTACGGTGATGAGGCACGCCCCAGGGAGACCCCATGTCCAACATTCCCCGCTTCATCGAGTACGCGGGCGCGTTCGAGAAGGCCGTCGAAAGCGACGACTGGTCGATCCTCGAGCCCTTCTTCAGCGAGGATGCCGTATACGAGGTCGGGCTGGCGTTGCTCGGCAAGGAGCGTTGCGACGGCCGCGCCGAACTGCTCACCTGGTTCAAGCAGATCCTCGATGGCTTCGACCGCCGCTTCGAGAGCCGAACCCTGCGCCTGATCGAAGGGCCGCGCGAGAGCGAGGACGGTGTCGTTTCGATTCGCGGGGCCGCCGTCTACACCGCGCCCGGCGTCCCCGAGTTCGTGCTCGAACTCGAAGAGCGGGCCCGGTTCGACGGCGACCGAATCGTGCACCTCGAAGATCGCTTCAGCGAAGAGATGAAGCAGGAGAGCGAAGCCTTCCTCGCCGAGTATGGCGAGAAGCTGGGTATCGACCTTTCATTCGACGATTGAGACGTCGCTACTCGAAGTGCACCTCCACGGTACGGTCTGCGTTCACGGTGATCTCGCAGAGCGGATAGGGCAGGGCTTCGACGACGGTGTCGCAGTGGCCGAACTCCCAGTGGCTGAAGAAGTTTCCGTCGAGCGGCTCGGGAACGAGCTGTAGCGTCGTGCCGCGGGCGACGTTGACGTCGCACGAGTCCAGGGGCTGACCATCGGCGGACAGTTCGCATTCGAACGTCTCGTCGGTATCGGAGACGAGGCCGCCACCGCCCCCTTCGTTGTCGATCGTCAGCGTGACGAGGCCGCCTTCGACCGGCAGCACCTCGACCGTGCGCTGCGAATCGTCCTGCAGACCGTCGTCGCGGGTCACCACGAGGCGGACCGTCGTGGCTCCGGGGGTGTCGTAGACGTGGTCGACCTCGGGACCCGTGGCGTCGAAGGTGCCGTCGTTTTCGAAGTCCCACTGATAGCGGGTGTACTCGGGAGCCTGGCCCGCGACGAAGCGACCCGTCTCACCCACGCGGATCGATTCGGGGTACTCCTCGATGAACGCGACGAAGCTGCGAACCACGCGCACGGTGTGCACCACGCTCGAGGTCCCACCCTGGTCGTCTACGATCGTCAGGCGGATCGGAAACTCCCCGAGCGCGTTCGCGTCGAAGCGGGGCCTTTCGCGGGTGCTGTCGATGCTTCCGTCGTCGTAGAAGTCCCACTGCAACTCGACGACCTCACCGTCGAGATCCTCGACGTTGATCGGTCGCGGGGATGCACCGAAGCCCAGGCGGATCGGGTTCTCGATTACGAAGTCTCCGGACGGAAGGCGATTGAACTGCGCGAGGCAATGTCGACCCCGGTCGAGGGTGACCGTCGTCGTCGGGCTCAGGTCGTCACACTGACCGCTCCAACGCACGAACTCGAAGCCCGCATCGGGCACGGCGGTGAGGTCGATGACGGTATCGAGGGGACGCGCGATCGTGCAGGGTTCATCGCTGCAGGACGCGTTCTGGATCGCAGTGCCGACCGCGCTCACGCGACCTTCGCCGCGTGTCGACAGACTCAGTGTGACGGGACAGCCGGTGGGGAGTCCGTCCTCCGCGAGCCCGATCACGGGCCGGGGTTCGGGGCGGTGACCACCACGTGGAAACGCGTTGCCCGTGCCGAGCTGGCCTTCAGCCGTGTCGCCGAAACTCCAGACGCTGCGACAGAAGTCGGCGATCGAAAGCGAATGGCGCCCACCCGCCGCGATGCCGTCACTCAAGGGAAGCGTCGTGACACGCGCGGGCACGAGTTGGTCCATGCGTCCCGAACCATCGGTCGTGCGGTTGGCCGAATCGCTCGCCTGCCCGAAGCGGTTGTTCCCCCAGGCGTAGACGCTGCGGTCGGCTTGCCGCGCGAGGCTGTGAATCAGGCCGCCTGCGGTTTCGACGACGTTGAACAGGTTGGGCGGGCGGAAGGGTTGCGCGACCGGCTTCGAACGTGATCCATCACCGAGCTGCCCTGAAGAGCTCCGACCCAGCGAACCCACGTTGCCGTCGAAGAGAACCATCAGGGTGTGCTTCGCACCCACGCCGATCGCATCGACCTCGGGAGTGAATCCGATGTCGATCGGGCGATTCCGATCGTCGTTTCCGATATCCGTTCCGAGCTGGTCGTCGTCGGTCGCGCCCCAGCCCCACACCGAACCATCATCTGCCAGCGCAAGGCTGAAACCGTCTCCTGCGGCGATCGCAATCGCGTCGACGACGAGGAGATCCTCGACATGCTTCGTCGCATTGCGGTCGGCGCTGCCGAGAGCGAGTCGACCGTTCGAGCCCCACCCACGCACGTCGCCGTCGGCTTGAAGGCCGAGGCTGTGGTGTCGACCCGCGGCGATCGCGGTGATGCCCCCGATCGGATCCACGTCGTCGAGGACGATCTCGGGGGTGATCAGGAAGTTGCGGTCGGGTACGAGGTTCAGGTCGGGTTGGACCTGGCGCAGGGCGTTGTCTCCCCAGCCCGCGACGGTGCCGTCGTCGAGGAGCGCCAGCGAGTGACGCTCACCCGCGGCGATCGCGACGGCCGGGCGCGGCAGGCCGACGACGCGCACGGGGATCGCGCGATCGATGACGCTGTCGTCGCCGAGTTGACCGCGATCGTTGAGGCCCCAAGACCAGACATCGCCGTTCACGTCGAGGGCGAGGGAGTGGGCCAGGCCGCCGGCCACCTCGACGATGCCTTCACTCTGCGGCGCAGTGTCGTTGGGCACCACGACGACCTCGAGGTTGCGGACGGCCGCGTCATCGGGTCGGAGGTCGGGATGGACTTCGATGGCCACGGTGTAGACGCCGGGTTCGGTGGTCGTCGAGGTGCTGACGCGAAGCCTGACGTAGTCGTCGATGCTCGAGGTGTCGAGAAAGACGTCTGCGTCGTTGGGCCGCGCCTGAGGGCCTGGCGGCGAGGGTTCGACGTACGCGAGGTCGAAGGTGAGGTCTTCGCCCGCGCGAGAAATGGCGTCGAGATCCATGACGAACGAATCGCCGGGAGCGAGCACGATGCGGTCGAGGGGGAGATTGAAGATGATCTCCGCCCCGGGGTCGTCATCGTCGTCTTCGTCGCCGTTCGACCCCGATTCGCCGCAGGCGACGACAAAGGCGAGGGCGGCCAACGAGAGAAGTCGAGCCAGCAGCCACCACGCGGCCGCGGCGTTCGGGGTTTCGGTTTCGTGTCGTAGAGAGAAGGCGGAATACGTCATGCCCGCACCCTACGTCCGCGCAAGCCAGCGAAAAATCGCCAGAATGCGGGATACGGTGTCCCCGAGACGGGGGAACCGCAGAATCTGCACGGAACCGAAATGCGCTCCCGGGCTACGCGTCGGAGTCGATCTGTTCCTGTTTCAGGCTGCCGAAGGGTGACCACGCGGTGGCGTTCTCGCCGTAGCGGCCCGCCTGCACGACCACCATCTCCCGCTGGGGCCCGGGAGGCTTTCCCTGGGCCATGGCTGCGTGGGCGCGTCGAACCTGCTTGCGAAAGAGCAGCACGCCGCGGTCGCTGCTCACCAGCCGCTCCTCGGAGTGGAAGGTGATCCTGCCCTGGCCCGCTTGTGCTTCGTAGTCGCCGGGGAAGCGCTGATGGCCTTCGAGGTCGAGTTCGTGCCACGGCTTTCCACCGAACACCGGGAGCTTCGTCGAGTCGAATCCGCGGTGCACGGGCGGGATCACCGCGACGGTAAAGATCTTGGTGTGGGTGTCGTCGATCGGGAGGTGCCAGGCCAGTGCGGTTGCGCGGCCATCTTCGCGATGGATCTCGAGGGGCACGATGCTGACGTTGGGCAGGATCAACTCGAGCACTGCGGTATTCTCGGGCTCATCGGGTCGCGCGTTGCGGTGGACCAGTGATCGCATGCCGAGTTCGGTGGGTTCGTAGGTGACGTCGTCGGGTGGCTCGGCGAGGCGCTCTCCGAGTTGCGGCCCGCTGATCATGCCGTGGGTGATCCACGCGTGGAGGGGGTCGGCGACGTTCTCGTAGGTCTGCACCCAGTTGCAGTCCATCACCTCGGGGCCGCCGGTCTGGAGGGTGCGGGTGGTGGCGTGGACGACGCGGTCGGGTGCTGTGTCTTCGAGAACGTCGTAGCGGGGCAGGGGTGGACGGTGTTCCGGCGGGCCGAGGTAGGCGAAGACGATCCCGTAGCGCTCTTCGACGCGGAACCAGGGCTGGCGGTGGAGGTGGCGCTTCTGCCCGCCGTTCGGTTCGCACGGCTGATCGAGGCAACGCCCCTCGGTGTCGAAGAGCCAGCCGTGGTAGCAGCAGCGGATGCCTTCCTTTTCGACCCGGCCGTAGAGCAGCGTGGTGCCGCGGTGGCAACAGCGGGGATAGAGCAGACCGGGGCGGCCATGGCCATCGCGAAACAGGATCAGGTCTTCGCCGAGGATGCGGACCTCTTTCGGCAGATCCGTGGCTTCGCTCGAGAGCGCGACCGGCTGCCAGTAGCGCCGCAGCCACTCGCCGCCGGGCGTGCCGCGCCCCACCTCGACGAGATCTCGCTCGTAGCCACCTTCGGGCAGGCCATACGCAGTGCCCTCATCGATTTCATGCGCCATCACGAAAGGGTAGGCCCGAGAATCGCTCCCCGCGAACGCCGAAGGCTTGTCAACCTCCGCCTCGCATCTACCCTCTCGGGCACTGGGGGCGACTTGGCTTCGACGGATGGTCGAAGGTGAGCGCTGCGTGTCGACTTTGATGTTCGTCGTTAAAGAAGCATCACAGTTGGTAGCTTCATACCTGCCGACGATAACTACGCTCTCGCTGCCTAACAGAAATTAGGTAAGCGGGCTCTCGTCCGTGACGTCTCCTAGCGGGTCGCGAGAGTCATCAGGAGACTGGCTTCCGAGCGCTGCTAGACCGTATCCGGAAGTAAGATCCGCGTGTAGCTAGGGCGTCTTTGCTCGGTCCCTGCAGCGGGGACGCCCGAAGCCAAGCAGGGACTACACACGTAGACGCGTTTTCTGGATACCATGCGGACGCGGGTTCGATTCCCGCCGCCTCCACCAAATGCGCAGCAATTTCAAATATTGACGTTCGAAGTTGCGTTCCCTCGAAAACCCGCATCCGCTCTTCGAAACGAAAATGGATTCGAGGTGTTTCGCATGCGGCGATCGAGCGCGGGAAAGGAGAGGGCATCAGGCTTCGAACCCGAGGTCGGGGGTTCGAAGCCCTCCCGGCGTCCCATCGGTCCGGCACTCGCCAGGTCGGCCCATGAGGCCCCGAGCGCGGGCCAAGCCGATACCATCTGATCCGCGTTCGAGTTCGACAAGAGCACCCGGCCGAGTGTGACGTCGTCGCCTGACAACGCCCCACCCAGTCGCCTCATCTCGATCCCGTCGGGCTCTCCTCCGCCCGGCGATCGGCTGGCGGACCGGCGGCCAGCCGGGCAGGCGCGCTGCGCCAGTCGGCAGCACGGCGCGGGGCTTGAAATCGCCCCGCTACGGGTCTCGAACCCCTCAGATCCGGGCCTGACACAGTCCTGAGTTATCGGGCCTGGGCGCGAATCGGCGCCTTGTTCTTCCTGTCCACGACGTCACCCTCGAGCATCTCTCTCGGTCGGCACACGGGTCCGGCAAGAAACTTCTAGTCAGAGTTGGGGGCGTCGCGTACGGTGCAGACATGGCCGAGAAGATCAGCTGGCGGAACCCGCTCGCATGGCCCCCGCCAGTTCTGGGCGCTGGGCTGGTGGGCTTTGCAGGTCTCTCGGCCAAAGGCGGTTGGGGGTCGGATTACACAGGCCTGTTCCTCCTCTTCGGAGCCTTGCTGATCGTCACGCCGCTCGTCGTCCACCGCCTCCAGAGCGTGAGCCACAAGGACGGCGCTTGGGAGCTCGTCTTCAGCGACGCAGAGAAGGCCGGCGGCAAGAAGACCGCCCGCAAGCTCGAAGGTGCGGGGCTGCTCGACCTCGCGAGCCATTACCAGTTCGTGCATTCGGAGCTGGACGCCGACGAGTTCCGCGCGGCCAAGGTCCACCTGCAGGATACGCTGGTCGAGCGGGCTGCCCAGCTGGCCCTGAAGACCTCATTGGATGCCGAGGAGGTGCGGAACCTCGTCGAGCATGGTGCGCCCGTGATGAAGGTGCTCGCGCTCGGTCTCATGAAGGGCAACCCCCGCCTGGCATCCGTCGAGGCCCTTGCCTTCGCGATCTCCAACTCTGCAACCGCAAACGAACAGTACCACGCTCTCTTGATCGCGAGAGACTCGTGGCCGCGCCTCGAGGAGGCCCAGCGACGCAGTCTCATCGACGTGATCGAGAAGGATCGTCACATCCCGGAGGACTCGGATCGGAAGGGTGTAGCTGCAGAGATCTTGAGTCTCTCTCACGGAGTGTGAGTGAGGAAGATGTCATGGCCGAGGACTTCCCGCCCGAGTTCGATCCCATCTACTTCAAAGATGAGACCTGGGGTAAACGCCGGACGGTGTGGCTACAGAGTCACTCGAACGAGGGGTTCTCTGAAGGGAACTCCGGAGTCGTCGACGAGCTCCTGCGTGACGAGGAGTGCGGTCTCCGCATGGTCGTGAACATCGGCAACGCGGCACTGTTGTCGGTTCTCGAGGAAGGTCGCTACCGAAACCTGTACGAGAGCCCGGAGATCGGCGGTGAACCACCCAAGGAGGTCTCCGAGACCCGGGAGAAGGTCGACGGAATGCTCGGCCTCGACGAGCAGACGTACTTCGGCGCCGTAGCGCTCGGCGGCTCGGGTGTCCGCTACTACGGCGAGTACTGCATGGTCTTGACGCGCGACGCTGTCGACAAGTGCACCACCGAGCTGTTCGATCGGGACAGCTACGACATTCTCGTACCCCCTCTAGCAGACCTGGACCTGTCGAGGTTGATCGCGAGGCTCAAAGGCAAGTGGAAGATCGACCTTGAGGCCATGGTTGCCATGAAGGTCCTTCCGGAGCTCGTGCACGAACGCCGTCTGGTGACCAGCGGCACCGTATCGGAGGCCGTTCTCCGGGATCAGGAGTTCATCGAGGTCCATCTGCGAGGGCCCTTTGCGATCAGCGATATCGAGGAGATCCGGGAGTCGCCCGATGAGGTCGCCATCGAGGCAAGGATCGCGGATAAGCAGGACAAGGGGCGCTTCGTGTCCGCCGTGGAGGCCGAGTGGGTCAGGCGTCGGGACGAGGCGGCGGCGGCCATCGACCGGGCCGGCATTCCCACGCGAGTCGTCACCATGCACGGCCGGGGCTATCAGTGGCGGTGAAGAACGGAGAGGCGCGCTGGTACATCGATGCCTGGGCGGTTCTCGATGGTCGCCTGTTCGCGTCGCGCAGACCGCCCGAGTCGATCGAATCAGAGAACACTGTCTTCCTGTCCGTACCCGACCTCGAGCCCGTTCCGATCGGCCGGATTTCGACAGGGTTGCGAGCAACGCGGAGTGGCTTCCAGGAGGGGTTCCGCGACGAGGACGGAAACGAGATCGCGTTCGAAACCCTGTCACAGATCAGGGAAATCGCGCGCAGGGTCTACCTGGGCGGCGGACTCGGGCCCGGGCCTCCTGGAGCTCCGGTGGTTCCCGGGGTTCCGGGGCGAGGCGCCCCACCGGACACGCATCCCGGAGGCGCATACTACGACGAGGCCATCGAGCGAGAGCAGCTGAACGCCGAGTGGTTCCATCCAGATCCAGACGGCAAGCAGACTGTGATCGATCAGCTGCAAGAACTCGACGGGGAACAGCTGGAGAAGATCGACAGGCTGGTTCGCCTGTTTGCGGAGGCATCGATCCTGGAGTGGGATCCGGTGCTCCAACGCCGCGAACCGGGCGACGTGCGCACGTGTCTTGCGTGGTGTAGTTGCCTGCAGCGAATCGGCCTTATCAGACGAAACTGGGGCGCCACGTTGCGCTTCGCAGTGGAGCACGACGCGCCCGAGGTGGCGCGCGCCCTGAATCACCCCCCACTCGTCCGCCGGATGGCGTTCGACGACCACCTGTGGAACGTGTCCAACTACTCGGTTGGCGACTTGTTGGTTCGCACACCCCTGCCCCTCAGGCGGAGCTGGCTTCCGAAGCTCAGCCGGATGTCCGAGAAGAGGATTCTCCCCCTGGTGCTCGAGGATTACTACGACGACAACCCGCGGCTGCCCGAACTCGCTCCAGCTGTACTGACGACGCTCTTGACCTCGTCTTCGCAGTACTGGGGAGCTCTCCCCGGCGAAGAACGGATGGTCCAATCAGCCATCCGCTGGCTGGCACGAGAGCTGCCGAGTGTTGGGTTGCCCGAGGCGGCAACGAGGGCGGTCAACCGGTTCATAGACGCGCGGATCGCGTAGATCCGGCGAGTCAGCATCGAGGGGTGTGGCGAGCGCCGGCACCTAAGCGGTGGCGGACCGCCGCTTCGGAGTCACCTGTTCCCCGTTTCCTGATCCAAACCGAACTGGAAGATCCTAGTACTGAACAGGGAGACGAGGGATGAAGAAGTCGCGATTTACCGACGAGCAGAAGGCGCACGTGCTGGCCCAGGCGGAGGCCGGGGTCCCGGTGAAGGAGCTGTGCCGGAAGTACGACGTTTCGGAAGCCACGTTCTACGCGTGGCGGAAGAAGTACGGCGGGTTGGCTGCGAGTGAGGTGAAGCGGCTGAAGCAGCTCGAGGACGAGACCGCAAGCTGAAACGCTTGGTTTTCGACCTGGCCCTCGACAAGCAGATCCTGCAGGACGCCGTCTCGGGGAAACACTGAAGCCTGCCGCTCGCCCACCTACGGCGGAACCAAGCCGACCGCCCTCGTCGACGCCGGCAGCAGCGGCATGAACTTCGGCACGCTGGGTTGGCGGCCGAGGGCCTGGTGTACTTCCAGTGCACCGTGGCGGTCAGCGGCGAGGTCCACACGATCGACGCCGCGGCCGACATCGACGGCAACGGCACGTCACAGGTCTGTGGCTACGTTTACCCGGACGTCGCAGACATGACGACCGCGGGCGTCCTGGGCCGCACGGGGGCACGGGGGCCGCCAGTACGTCGGCGGCGGCCATGCGCACCGTCGACCCCTGCGGCGGCGGGTACTGGCAGAGCGAGTTCTAGGACGCGGCCGCCGGCAGTGGAACTCTGGCCTCAGCATGAGAGAGCGAGTGCTTCTCGCGTGCGCTCAACTCGCGTCCCGGTTTAGCCCTCCGGATTACTCGGCGGTGGCGACTGCGACCGGAGCATATCCAGCTCCTCCTGCAACTTCTTGATCTCGGCATCGTTCCGGACCTTGTCGGACTCGAGCTGCTGAAGCTGCGACGACTCGCTCCATTGGTCCTCGTACGCCTTTCGGGTCTCCTCTCGGATCTTCGATTCGTCGTCGCCGAGTGTCTGCAGCGCTTGCTCGAGGTAGCTCGACTGCGCCGCCCGCGTCAGCTTGATGAATTCGGCCTCCGCCTCGATGAGCCGGGATATCTCGCTGTACGGGATCTTCTCCGTACTGTCCAGCCGAATTGCACCGGCGAGGTAGTTCGGCTCCTGCATGAGGTCGTTCTGATGAGACTTCCGCCTCGCAACGTCCCACTTGAACGGGTACACCGTGGCGACACCCGCCTCCTGGACGTCGTTCCACCAGGCCGGATTCAGGATCGCCAGAGGCAGTCGCGCGATCAGGCCGAAGAGACCCGCCGCCTTCCACCACGAGTACTTCGCCGTCGCCGAGTACGCGCTGTTGAACAGGATGTACTCGTTGCCGCTCCAGTCCCGCTGCACCGCCGAGCGCGGCACCTTCAGCATGATGTGGAAGGGCTGATCGCCGTTGGGATAGCCGCTGTGCGCTGCGGCGACGGTACTGCGTGGATCGGTTCCCGCGATCCCGGATCGTAGGTCGCTCTTTCGCACGACCCACCTGGCGAAGTTGTCTCCACGCCCGGACGCAGTGACCGCAGCATCGAGATACTCGCGGCGTTTGGCGTACGCCATCGCGCTCCTCGCTCGCGCGAACACGCTCCCGCGTGCGCTCGCGCTCGCGCCGTAACCCCCGACCTCCGCCGCCCGGGCGAGGCTCGCCGCGTCCATGATCGACTCCGCATCGGAGACACGACCGCGGGACCGGGTCTGCCCAGCCAACTCCTCGAGGGGCGAGATCTCGGAGCTGTTCTCCCCACCCACCGATCTCGCCGCCTGGACCAACGCCTCGCGCGCCATGTTCGCCTGGCTGACGTCGTACATCCCGTAGGCCTCAGCGCGGCCAGCGGCCTTCGCGAGCACGCCGGCTTCGTTGATCGACATCGAAACCAGGTCGTCGCGCGAAGCCGGCAGCAGATCGACTATCTGGATGCCCTGCTGCACTCGCGGCTTCCCCCAGTGCCGGAACCGCTCGAAGTCGGATTCCTCGATGTCCTTGTAGGGAACAGCCTGCCGCTCGGTGGTCGCGAGCCGACCGAGCGACCCCCAGAGCGGTGCGTAGAGATGATCGAGAAGATTGGCCTGCAACTGATCCATTAGGGGCTGGGATCCGGTGACGGCTTCGATCCACTCGTAGATGTTCTCGTTGATCCTGTCCTCCGCTTCTTCCTGCTGTGTGTCCGATCGCTCTTCATCAGGACAGTCGTTCCCACCGGTATTGGGGCAGCGACACGGCAGCACCGCCTTCCGGAACTGCTCGCGGCTATTCGGTGTGAGGTAGGGTTGGCGATCCAGATGCTGATTCACGAGAACATCGACACGCTCACAGACACTGGAGCCATGGTTGCCAGGCGCCCCGCCTTCCTCCATTCGCTCCTTGATCTCGATGACGTCCAGCCACAGATCACGCAGCCACTCGTAGACGAGCGTTGACATGCGACCTTCGTCCTCGAGGAACTCCCGCTTGACACGGTCCGAGCGAGGAACGCCCGGGTATGAGGTGAAGAAGACGTTCACGAGGATCGTGCGAAGCTCTTCATGAAGCCGCTCCAGCCGCAACTCCCACAACCACAGGTGCGGATAACCCAAGTAGATCGACTGGCGCTCGCTGGGGAAGTATTTCGCATCGCTGACGTAATCTGCCCTCTTCTCATTCCACGCCGCCGCGTTCGCGCGGGATCTAACGGCGCGAAGCGCTCGGTCGATAGGAACGAACTCGAGTGGGCTTGACGCATCTTCGAAATCCTTGGACGCGTCTTCGTACTCCTTGTGGAACATTCCGAGTAGTCTGATCTCATCGAGAAGGTCCGGCGAGATGGCTCTCGCCAGCCGACGCAACTGGTCCGAGCTGTCGCGTGCCCCGCTTCCGCCCGCAACACCCTCGACTCCATCACTTCCCGAACCATCGTTCCGTGCCCGTTCCGACTCGCTCTTTTCGTCTGTACCGGGACTGGTCCATCCCGCGATCTCGCCCGCGGTT
This sequence comes from Myxococcota bacterium, assembly GCA_028278345.1. GTDB lineage: Bacteria > Myxococcota_A > UBA9160 > UBA9160 > UBA4427 > DUBZ01. The sequence continues at coordinate 4,485 of JANQEL010000139.1, read as the reverse complement.
CTGCAATACCACTGAACTTCGCCCCAGCTCTTGTTCAGCCGATATCTGAACTTATCCTCTTCGAGGGCCAATCGGGCGGCGTCTTGGTTCTTCCACCAGAAGCTGGTGGACTCATCATCCGCACGCAAGTGGCGCATGTTCACCGATAGACGTTTTGCAGTTCGGCGCGCATCCGAAGGAATGACTCCTTTCATGATGAGGAATCGCTCCAGAGCGACCTCCGAGTTCCCTCGGCCTCTGGGCACAACATTGTCTTCGACTCCGATCAGTGCATCAGCATGTTGGCTGTCCGAGACGAGCACGAGGCGATTCGTGGCGGCTTTTCTTTCCGCCACCGGAATCGGCGATACGTATCGCCGAGAGCCGTCGAACATCGCATTCGCGAACAGATCGATCTTGAAGGGAAGACTTGCCCCTGACTCAGCGGCTGCGGACATCGCGTAGAGAACGTGCTCGATACCGAACCGGCGCCAGGCTAGATCGTTGAGAGCACCGTCGCGGAGCCCGTTCCGCTCCATCTCACCTGGAGCTGGGCACGAAAGGCGTGCCTCGCTCACCGCTTCAGCGTCGGAGATCGCCGGACCACAGCCGATCGTCTCGGAACTCTCGAGACCATCGAACGTCTGCATGTACCGACGGCCGAAATCAGCAACTACGAAGCTCTGTCCCCCGTAGACGCTTTCATCCACGATGCTCTTGCAGAGCTGTGCCGCCTCCTTGCCCAGCTCCGCCTTCGGTAGTTGGTCAGGATGTAGACGGAGAATAGCGTCCGCGCGTAAACGCTCGAGTGACAGGAAGTCGCGCGCTCGAACACTCTTGATTGCCTTGAGTGTGTCTTTACGGTGGTCCTCATACTCTTTGTGAAGCAGCTTGAGCGCTGCGATGTACCGCTCTCGGTAGTACCGCCACCTCGGAACCTTGAACGCGCGAGGCCGCTGTTTCGGAACGCGCCTCGTCAGGATCTCCAGAGCCCCGGTGATCTGCGCACGGATACCTGGGTACCTCTCGGACAGATTCGATGCATCGAGGACCGTCATGAAGTCCGTCAGGACCGCGGCGGCAATCCGCACGCGTGTCCGCCACCGCACTTCGAGATCGCGTGCGTCGAAGTTGCGATCCTGGAGCCATCGGTGGTACTGCTGATCCGGGACCGCACTCCTGGGGAACGAGACCTCGATGACCGACTGACCCTCTAGCTTGCGATCGCCGAGCGGCACGGCCTTCGGGTAGAAGCTCAGCCACCAGTAGTCGTAGTCGGCCTCTCGTTCCTCGCGGACCGCCTCGACGATCGAGCGGCGGAAGGCCCGGTAGAACTCCGTCTTGAACGCCTCAGCGGTCGCGAGCTGCTGCTTGGTCTCCCCGAAGAGATGGGAGATGGCGGGTGCATTCGTCGTGGCGTCGAAGACATCGATCGCTTGTTGCGGCTTGGCCTCGCGGCTGGCTTCCGATTCCCAGTTCCTGAGGAACCCGGAGACGATGAGTCCAGAGGCCTTGGTCCGGTTGGCCGCGTTCGGAAAGCTGGAAGCGGGACTGTCGAGGAACGCCTTGAGGATCGCAGCGTCGGATTCGATCAGAGATCGGTGGCCCGCGAACGTCTTGAGGAATCTCGCAGTGATCGTGTCCAGCGCGATGCGAACGTCGTGACTCGCCTCTGGCTTGACGCTTGCTTCCAGGACCTTCTCGAGCGTCGGGAAGTCAGCGACCGCCAGCGTGGCGATTCGGGCTGCGGCGAGCTGGTCTGCCGCGGCCTCCACGCTCCGCTTGGCAATGTCCTGCAACTCGCTGGTCGAGGGCTTCAGCGCATCGGGGCGCGCGTCGTTGGCACGCCCGAACGCGTCCTTGAGGACCGCAAGGAACGTCGTGTCGCCGATCGAAGCCTCCGTCCCGAGGACCGCCTCGTAGCTCTTCGCCAGCGCGTCGAACTGCCCTTTGGCCTGCGCGTGCTGTTCGACGGCAGTCGAGTGATTCGTTCGTGCATCGCTGAAGGCCTCGGCACGATTCCCGCCTTCGGTGAGACTCGCGGAGACCGAGGTTGCCCCCTTGGCGACGGCGGAGTCGTCGCCCACGGCTTTGGCTTCGGCGAACAGCTCGCCGGCTTCGGACAGATGCTCGACGAGCTTTCGCGCTGCGACACGTTCGTCGCTGATGTCCTGCGAGGGGTCGGGACCGAGCTGGTCCTTCACGTGGACGACCAGCTTGGTCAGCTTGGCACTCGTCGAACCGCTCTCCTCGTTCGCGGCGGCGCGAGCCGACGCCGCGGCTTCGGCGAATGCGCCGCCTGCTGCGGCCGCCGTGGAACGCTCGGCGTCGCCCGTGGGCAGCACGCGCACGGCCTTCGCGAGCTTGGAGGCCGCGTCCCGCGTCTGCTTCGCCGCCGCGAGCAGCTTCTGGCGCGACGAGTCGAAGGATTCCGCGAGCGCAGTGGCAGCGGCTGCGCCCTGTCCTGCGATCTTGACGGCGAGCCGGCCGAGCGCCGCGCCCCTTGTCGCCAGGGCGTGATCCGCCGGAGAGCCGGCAACGGCTGCCGGATCGGGGCGTGTATCGACTGTCAGCTGTTCGATCAAGGTATCGAGAAGCGCCTTCGTCGGGGCGGCCTCGATCGTGGCCACCGCTTTGTTGGCAACACCGAGCGATTCGTCCAGGCGTTCACGTGCAACGTCGAGCTTGGCCTTCTCGCCGAGTTCCCTCTTGGCCTTGTCGTCGAGCTCGCCCCTCTTGGCGTTGAGTTCGGCTGCGGCGGTCTTCAATGCCTCATAGCGTGTCGTGAGACTGGTGTCGGCTTTTAGCGCCGCTCTCCACCGGTTGAAGTCCTCGCTCCTGGCCGAAGGTGAAGTGGATGCCTTCAGGAACTTCGGATCTTCTTCCAGGGCCTTCCTCACTGCGATCTCTAGGGTCGACCCTCGCTCCAGGTGTTTCTGCAGCCTGCCTCTGAGAGCCTTCGAGTACGTCCGTAGATCGGTTCCGCTGAGAGGGCCGCTGCCACCCGTCGTCGCTGGCCTTCGAAGGAGAGGATCCTCACCGGCCGCCATGAGGCTTACGAACGAGTCCCAGAGCGACTGCTCGAACGCGACCAGTGCGGAAATCAGCTCCGGACCGAGGTTCCGCTTCGCGAAGCTGGCGAATCGCGCTTGGGTCGACTTGAGCGAAGAAGCCGGAGAGACGCCTCCGTTGAACAGCCCGATTCGCTTCTCCACGGCGACATCGATGACTCGCCTGACGAATCGCTGATGCTTGAGGACGAGCTCGAGTTCCTGCCTCAGCAGTTCGACCTGCGGCGCACTGTTCTCGCACTTGTTCGTGCCGTTGGCACGAGTCAGCTCACACCAGGGGGACCCGCTCGTGAACTCCTGGAGGACCCGTTCGATGTCGACATCGCGAACGTTCGGGTAGTTCTCCCGCTCCAGCTCATGCGAAAGAGCCTGGATCAGGTGATCGACGTTTCGCTTGCGCTCGGCTGCGATCGCCCGCTTCTCCGCGGAGGTGACCTCTTTGTCCGTCGGGGCACGCGGCTTGATCGCGTCATCCGCGTAGCGCTCGACCGTCTCGCGCAACATCTCCTCGACGAGTCCACCCTCGCGAACGAGCTCCACCACATCGCCCAGGATCGTGGTCTTCGCGTACTCGAGCTTCCCGCGACCGAAGTCGTCGGCACGCGAGTCGAAGAACTTCCGCAGCGTCGTGTCCGGGGCGTAGATGAGCTGCTTGTCGGGCGTGTCGAAGATGATCTTCTTCGCACTCGCGCTGCGAGGGGCATAGACCAGCACTCCCTTTTGCTGCACGCGTGAGGTCACCGTGCCCTCCGGTGAACTCATCACCGGCGCCGCGCAGGCCAGAGGCATCAGCTGAGCGGTAGCGAGAGCGAGGGCCACCATTCGGGCAATAGGCCCGTAGTGAATCCGGCGCATGTCATTCCCCAGTGTAGATCTGGCGATGGGATCTTGATCTAGCCCCTACACTACTATGCGCGAGCCTTCACTTGTGAGAGAATCGTTGCGGGCTTCCGCTGATCGAATCGCACGAGGGGATTCCAACGCGGCGGACTGACGCCGTTCGGGAATCGAGATCGCACATGACCATTATCGTCGCCGCACTGCGATTCGAGCTCCTCTTGCTGCTGGCAGCCATCGCCTTCATCGTGTTCTTCAAGATCGCGACCGGAGAAATTGTCGTCCGAGGCCTCTTGACCGACAAGGTGAGCGGCGAGTTCAGCTTGGCCCGACTGCAGCTCCTCGTGGTGACGCTGGGGGGTGTAGGAGCCTACGCGGCCATCTTCTTCGAGGATCCCACCGGCGCTTTCGCAAGAGGGGGACTTCTCGATGAAGTTTCGGAGGGGATCGCCTGGGTGACGGGAGCAGGGCAGGCGACCTACCTCGGCGCGAAGTCAGCCGTGCACACCCGAGCGCGCGGCTCGCCCGCCCAACGCTAGCGGGCGTGATCCGACATCAACCAAGGAGACCCGAACGATGGACTTTCGCACACTTACGC
>JANQEL010000120.1 GCA_028278345.1 Myxococcota bacterium | reverse complement strand
GGATCGCAGACGACCCCACGCGCGCGTGCGAGGTAGTCGGCCAGGGCTTCGCGCAGCTCCATCGCGCCCCCCGGTGGTTGATAGGCGAGCCTGCGCACCGAGGCGCGCCGGGCCCGGCGCCCGAGCAGCCGGTTCCAGGTTTCGAGAGGAAGGTCGGCGTAGGCGGGTTCGCCGTAGCGGAAGTCGAAGCGAAGGTGCTCGCGTGGCACCGCCCAACTCGCGCGGCCCCGCGGAATGTTCTGCGCGACACGTCGCGCCACCGACGAAAGGGCTTCCGCGGGAAGGGTCGAAGCGCTCGCCGATGCGACCTCACGCGCGACGCGACCCGGGAGGGCGTCGGCGACGTAGGTCCCCGAACCGCCGCGTGGGACCGCGTAGCCCTCGGCGCTCAGCTGTTCGAACGCCGACAGGACGGTGTTGCGCGATAGCCCGAGTTCGCGGGCGAGGTTGCGGGAAGAGGGCAGGCGGCTGCCCGGACGCAAACGCTCGTCGAGGATCGCCTCGCGCAGTGCGCGGTAGGTCTGGCGGTGGAGGGGGCCGTCGCCGTCGAGGGAGAGCAGGATCATCGATCCCCAGTGGTACCATATTGGGATCGAAAATGTTGAGATCGAGGGTACCGATCAGGGCCGGTCGAGCTCAGCGGCCCCCAGCAGCTCGGCCTCGCCCCGAAGCGGCTCCGCGGGTTCGAGGTCTCGCACCTCGAACCAGCGCCGCAGGAACTCGATGCGCGGCAGGGCTCGCGCGCCGAGGGCGTGCTTGTACTCCATCTCGGCGTGACCGAGGTTCCAGAACGCGTAGCCCCGGGCTTCGAGGGCCCGCGCCAGCATCACCTGCTGCAGCGTGCCGAAGTGACGCCACTGCGCCGCATCGGGCGAGCAGAAGCCGGACAGGCTCGTGTAGATCGACCCCACCGTATAACCGAACTCCCCCGCCACGAGTTCGTCGCGCGCCTTCGACCACAGCTCGATGCCGTGCAGCGCGAAGCCCTCGATTGGTGCATCGAGCAGCTCGTCGACCAGTTCGAGGTAGCGATCGAGCACCCAGCACTCGCTTCCGTACTGGGCCCGGATGCGGGGAAGCACGTTCGGTCGTGGATCCGCGACACACAGGACGATGCCCTCCTCTTCGAGCCGCGCCGATCGCAACAACCGGCGCATGTTTCGGGACAGGTGGAGCCGGGGCCAATCGAGTACGGCGTAGCGGTCCTGCATCTCGGGTATCAACAGCGGGCCGAGCTCGTCGTGCTCCGTCGCAATGGAGATGAAGCCCGCGCGTGCGAGGGCGACGTAGAAGTCGGGGTCCCAGCGATCCGACCAATAGAGCGTGCGCTCCATGTTGGAATAGACGAAGCGCTCGAGCAGGTTGCCGCGCAGGACTTCGACGGGGAGGTACTCGATCATGCTCACGGCTTCGAATCGTCTGCTCGACGCTCGACCGCCTCCTTCATAGAATGCCAGTCATGAACGAGTGCGCGGGCCGCACTGCGTAGGGCATCGAAGGAGGGGAGAGCGGTGAAGCGAATCGTCATCTGTGCGGATGGTACCTGGAACAAGCCCGAGAAGAATCTGAAGAAGGACATTCCCACGAACGTGTTGCGCGTGGCCCGCGCGATCAAGCCCGTGGCGAGCGACGGCACCGAGCAGGTGGTCTTCTACGACTGGGGGCTCGGTTCGTATCACGACTCCGTCACCGCGGGGGCCTTCGGCGACGGGATCAACAAGAACATCCAGGACAACTACCGCTTCATCGTCCAGAACTACAACCCGGGTGACGAGCTCTACTTCTTCGGCTTCAGCCGCGGCGCCTACACGGTGCGGAGCCTCGCGGGCTTCATCAACAACTGTGGGATCCTGCGGCGCCCCCACGCGAATCGGATCACTCCGGCGTACAACGACATCTACAAGAACACGAAGATCAAACCGCGCGACAAGAAGAGCCGCGACTTCCGCGCGAAGTATTCCGTGCAGCCCTATGTGAAGATCCGCTTCATTGGTGTGTGGGACACGGTCGGGGCCCTCGGTGTGCCGATCAGCGTGCTCGGCTTCATGAACGACAAGCATCTCTTCCACGACACACAGATCGGCTCCAACATCGAGATCGCGCGGCATGCCCTCGCGCTCGACGAGGTTCGCGATGACTTCCAGCCCACCATCTGGAAACGCAACAAGGGCCTGGACCTCCAGCAGGTCTGGTTCGCCGGCGTGCACTCGGACGTTGGCGGTGGCTACAAGGCCGACAAGAAGGGAAGGCTGCTCTCCGACATTCCCCTCGAGTGGATGATGCAGGAGGCGGGTGCGAAGCGGGACGGCATTGCCGGTCTCGAGTTCGAACCCCACATCCGCCGCCGCCTGAAGGGCGACCCCCGCGCGGAGCAGAACGAAAGCTACGAGGGCTTCATCAAGATGATGGGAAAGAAGATTCGCGAGATCCCGAAGAGCACGACCCTCCACAGCAGCGTGAAGACGCGCTGGGAGAAGCAGAAGCGCTACCGCCCCGACAACCTGAAGGCCTTCGTGAAGAAGCACGGCTGGGGGCAGCTCGCCTAGCGCACTTCCTCAGACGCTCGCGTGATCGATGTCGACGCGCAGGCTCGGCCGTTCGTCGTCGAAGACGAGCTGCCACTCGGGAACGCGCAGCGCGGCGAGGCAGGACTCGAAGCGCGCCGGTGCGGGACTCGCCGCGCCCGACCGTGCGTTCTTGCGCTCCAGGAAGCGCATGCCGACCGAGTAGTCGATGCACATGACGCGGCCCGCGGGCCCGAGAGCCGTGTGTGCCGGGGTGTCGCCGAAGAGATCGGCGTTGCGCTTCTCGGGCATTGGTCGCGCGCCGGGGTGGTAGCGCCGCCAGTAGTGACCGACCACCACCGGCGGGCCTTCGTACTCCTCCCACCAGCGCACGCGTTCGACCATGCGCCACTTGCCCGAGGCCCAGAAGCTCTCGCGTGCCGCGCGCTCGATCCCCGAAGTCGCGACCTTGATCGCGTTGCCCATCTGGTTCGCCTCGTCGTAGGCGGCCAGCTCGGGGATGAGCTCGAGGTGTTCGCTCTCGTCCTTGATGCGACGCCACTCGAAGTTTTCGGCGCGCACGCGCTTTCGCAGCTCGTCCAGCAGCTCTTCGAGGTTCTTCTTGTTCGCTTCCGCTTCTTCGTGGAAGGCGTCGATCACGCTGCCCGTACTTCGCAGGCGATCGATCGCGGGTTCGTGCCAGCAGGCGTGGACGATGCGGAGCCCCCTGCGCTCGAGGGCGCCGGGCAGCGTGCGAAGGAAGGGAAGGAAGTCGCGCTGCTTCTCGTCCGGATCGACCAGCTCGGAGTCGTAGAGCGGTTCGCGTCGACCGTACCACCAGCCCTCGCCCGAACGCTCCTGCTCGGCCTGGTCGCGAAGCGCGTTGATCTCGTGGTTGCCCGCGACGCATTGGGCGTTGCCGGCTTCGACCAATCGCTTCACCGCGCGTAGCACGCCGGGGCTATCGGGGCCGCGGTCGATCAGGTCGCCGACGAAGACGAGCTTTCTCTTCTCGGCGTGGCGCCCCAGGTCGTCGTAGCCCAGCTTGCGCAGCAGGCTCACCAGCGCATCGAACTCGCCGTGGATGTCCCCGATGATGTCGAGGGGACCCTCCGGAAGTTCCTGTACGCCGTTCGTTGCCAAGTCGACTCCGCTTGCCGCTGCGCTCGCCACCCCGAGGTGGCCGTGCCGAGCGCGCGCGATGGTAGCGGTGCGTTTCGGCTCGGCCCGCAGCCCGGTTGAATCGTTTCCCCCGACGCCGTTCTGACAAGCCCCCGGAGGCTTCCTCGAAGCGCTTGGCCCGGTATCGTCTCGGGCTCCGGGAGGAAGACATGCGCAGCCAGGCCTTTTCCTTGATCGCACTCGCCTATGCGGTGGCGTTCGTCGCCGCGGCGTTGACCGTCGCGATCGTGCCCAGCGAGAGCGCGCTCTGGCGCGCCTTCTGGGCCGACATCGTCGCGACCTGCGTCGTGTTCGGCTTCAGCAAGCAGTACGACAACTCGAGCTTCTACGACGCCTACTGGAGCGTCGCCCCCGTGCCCATCGCCATCTATTGGTGGTTGCTCCCCGAAGCGCAGGGTGCCGACGGGCTGCGGCAGCTCCTCGTGCTCGCCCTGGTGACTGCCTGGGCGGCCCGCCTCACCCACAACTGGGCACGTGGCTGGACGGGCCTCGACCACGAAGATTGGCGCTACGTCGATCAGCGCGAGAACGTCGGCAACCTCTACTGGGCCGTCAGCTTCGCGGGCCTGCACATGATGCCGACCCTCATGGTGTTCGCGGGTTGCCTCGCATTGTGGCCGGCGCTCGTGACGGGCACGCAGCCCTTCGGTGCGGTGGACGTCGCGGCGACGGTGCTCACGGGGGGCGCGATCCTGCTCGAGGGCACCGCGGACAACCAACTCCGCCGCTTCCGGCTCTCGAACCCGCCGCCGACCGCGATCCTCGACACGGGGGTGTGGGCCTTCGTGCGGCATCCCAACTACCTGGGAGAGATCGGCTTCTGGTGGGGCCTGTATCTCTTCGCGCTGGCCGCCGACCCCCAGGCCTGGTGGACGGGGGTGGGAGCGCTCGCGATCACGCTGCTCTTCCGCTTCGTGAGCCTCAAGTTGATCGACGACCGCATGGTCGCGCGGCGTCCCGACTACAAGGCGCGCATGGAGACCGTACCTGCCCTGCTCCCCCGATTGCGCAGCTACGGTGCCGAGGAGAAGGGCTGATGGCGATCGATGCGATTCGCGACAAGGTGTCGATCGTCGGCGTCGGCTGCTGTCAGTTCGGAGAGAACTGGGATCAGTCGCCTTCGGACATGATCGTCGACGCGGCCTACGAGGCCTACGCCGACGCGGGGATCGACGACCCGCAACGACAGATCGAAGCGGTCTTCACCGGCAGCCTCTACAGCCAGGCCGGTCCCCACGAATGCTCCGACGCCCTCAAGCTCTTCGACAAGCCGGTGAGCATGGTGTCGAACTACTGCGCGACCGGGACCGACGCCTTTCGCTACGGCGTTTTGAGCATCGCAGCCGGGATGCACGACACGGTGCTGGTCGTCGGCTACGACAAGCCGAAGGATCGCGGGGTTTCGGGGCCGAGCGTGATGATGGACGGCGTGCGCGATCTCCCGAAGACGCCAGCGGGTTGGTTCTCCCTGTGCGCGGCGACCTACTTCGAGAAGTACGGAGCCGGCCGCGAAGACCTCGCCAAGATCGCCGTGAAGAACCACCACAACGGAACCCTCGCGCCGAAGAGCTTCTTGAAGCGCGAGATCACCGTCGAAGACGCACTGAACGCGCGCATGATCTCGTGGCCCTTCGGGCTCTACGATTGCGCGGCGCAAACCGATGGCGCCGCCGCGGTCGTGCTCACCCGAAGCGAACTCGCGAAGAACCACCGCGACGATGCGGTGAAGGTGAAGGCGGTGACGATCCGCTCGGGCCCGAACCCGCAACGCGATCCCGGCCACGACTTCCTCTCCTGGAAGCCGAACGCCTGGGCGGCGCGCGACGCCTACGCGCAGGCGGGCATCGAGGATCCCCGAAGCGAGATCGGGGTCGCCCAGGTGCACGATTGCTTCTCGCTCACCGAACTGCTCGCCTACGAAGATCTCGGCTTCTGCAAGAAGGGCAGCGCGAAGGAACACATCGCAGCCGGCACCTTCGAGCTCTCGGGTGAGCTCCCGGTCAACACCGACGGTGGGCTCAAGACCTTCGGACATCCCACCGGCGCGACCGGAGTGCGGATGATCTACGAAAACACCCTGCAGTTGCAGGGGCGTGCGGGGGAGCGTCAGGTCGCCGAGCCGAAGCTCGCGCTCTCCCACAACCTCGGTGGTCACCCGACCGTGTGTGGCATCGCGATCCTCGGCCGCGACTGAACGACGTGCCTCCGGATGGAAAGCTGCGGGCGTTCGTCGCGATCGACGTATCGCCCGAGATTCGCGACGCACTGGCCGCCGCGCGGGGCGAACTCGCCGACCTGCCGTGGGCCGGCGACGTGCGCTGGGTGAGGGCGGAGAACCAGCACCTGACCCTGCGCTTCCTCGGCGACGTCGAGCGCTCCTTCTGCGTCGAACTCGTGCGCGAACTCGAACGCCGCGTCGCGGAGGTTCCGGTCTTCGACCTCTCCCTCGTTGGCCTCGTGGCCTTCCCGTCTGCGCGACGTCCCCGCGTGATCGCGGCGGGTGTCGAAGACGATGCTCCGGTCACGCAGCTCGCTCGAGCCGTCGAAGCCGCGGTGGTCGCCGCGGGAGGCGAGGCCGAGGAAAGGCGCTTCCGTCCCCACATCACCCTGGGGCGTTTTCGCAAGCCGCCTCGCGGCAAGATCGATCTCGCGGGTCGCGAGGTCGCGCCCGTCACCATGAGTGTGTGCGAGGCGGTGCTGCTGCGCAGTGAGCTCGACCCCAACGGTGCGAAGTACTCGACCCTGGGCCGCGTCGCCCTGGGCACCGGTGTAGACTGAACGACCCCATTCAATCGAAGCCAAGCGAGGAGCCCCATGAGCACGTCCCACTTCGGAGTGACCCTTCCCCAGATCAAGCGCACCTGGGAAGAAGCCTGCGATGCCGCGTTGGCCTTCGACCAGCTGAAGTACGACTCCGTGTGGGTCTGCGATCACATGTACGGCGTGCCGAACCCCGCGCTCCCGATCTTCGAAGCGTGGAGCCAGCTCGCCGCGATCGCGTCGATCACCGATCACGTTCAACTCGGCACCCTGGTGACGCCGCCCTTCTTCCGCAACGTGGGGGTGCTCGCCAAGCAGGTCGCGACGATCGACCACGTGTCGAACGGGCGCACCATCATGGGCCTCGGCGCCGGTTGGTTCCCGCCGGAGTTCGAGGCCTACGGCAATCCCTTCCCGAGCCTCGGGCAACGCATGAAGGGCCTCGACGAGACCGCCCAGGCGTTGCGATCGCTCTGGACCGAAGCGTCGACGACCCTCGACGGCCAGCACGTCCACCTCAAGGATGCCGTCTGCGAACCCAAGCCGGTGCGCACACCGCCGATCCTGATCGGGGGCACGGGCGAGAAGGTCCTGATGGGCATCGTGGCCCGCCACGCGGATATCTGGAACAACATGGCGGTCACCCAGAGCCAGCTTCCCCAGAAGATCGAAGCGCTCAAGCGACGTTGCGACGACGAGAAGCGCGACTTCGACACCCTCACGGTGAGTCAGCAGTGCGTGGTGATCATCGAAGAAACCGAAGACGCTGCGCGCGAGGCCCTCGCTCGTGCCGGCAAGATCTACGGTGGGCACATGGGTGCGGGCCTCGAAGAGCACGGCATCTGGGGAACGCCGGAGCGCGTGATCGACTGCATCGAACGGCACCGCGCGCTGGGTTGCACGGGCTTCGTGATCGAGTTCTTCGGCCGCGACACGCGCGTGCCGGCGCAACTCTTCGCCGAATCGGTGATGAAGCACTTCGCCGATTGATCGCGCGGAGGCCGGGTGAGTACTACGCGATCGGCAGGCGGAAGCTGAAGGTCGTCCCCTTGCCGAGTTCGCTCTCGACCTGGATGTCGCTCCCCATCGCGCGCACGAGGTGCTTCACGATCGAGAGGCCGAGCCCGGTGCTCCCGAGGGCGCGGGAGCGCGCCGCATCCACGCGGTAGAAGCGCTCGAAGATGCGTTCGAGGTCTTCGCTGGGAATCCCGATGCCGGTGTCTGAGACCCGCACCTCGACGGCGTCGCCCTTGCGTTCGAGCACGACCTCGACGCGTGAGCCCGGGTTCGAGTAGCGCGCCGCGTTGCTCAACAGATTGGAAATCACCTGTTCGAGGGCATCGCGATCGCACAGGCAGTTCGGAACGTCTTCGCCCCCCACACTCGCCTCGATCGCCGCCTCGCGAAAGCGCGGTCCAAAGTCTGCGATCACGGTGTCGACCACGCGGCGAAGGTTTACGGGACCGAGCTGGAGTTCGGTTTCGCCGCTCTCGACGCGCGAGAGGGTGAGGAGATCGTCGATCAGGTCCGACATGCGCTGTGCGTTGCGCACGATCACGTCGAGATACTGCGAGAGGTCTTCGGGCGGGATCTGCGAATTGGAGAGCGTGTCGGCGAAGCCGCGGATCGAAGTGAGCGGGGTGCGGAGCTCGTGACTCGCATTGGCGATGAAGTCGCGTCGCACCTCATCGACGCGGCGCAACTCGGTGACGTCGTGGAAGACGGCCACCGTTCCCGCGCGCGGCCCGTTCTCCGGAAAGCCGGAAGCGTGCATCAGCAGCACGCGCTGCTTCTCGGCCTGTACCGACAACTCGCGCACCACGATTCCGTCGCTTCGCTCGGCATCCTACAGCGCCTTGTCGACTTCGGGGGACCGGATGATCTCGGGTACCGACCGCC
>JANQEL010000102.1 GCA_028278345.1 Myxococcota bacterium | reverse complement strand
TGGCGGTAGAGCGTGCCCTCGTGGCGGTAGACGAAACCGCCGGGGTCGCGAAACGAGGCGCCGAGTGCGCGCTCAGTCATCGTCGGGGTCGAACTCGTCGTCGAGGGATTTCGTTTCGAGCCCGAGCCAGCTCTTGATCTGCGTCCAGTAGCGGCGTCCCGCCACACCGACCCCCGCGAGCGCCGCGATCAGGGCCTGCACCATGAAGCTGCCCGAGCCCGGGTCGAGGTAGGCGAGGCGAACGTCTTCCGCGGGCAGGCGGTCGGTCGAAAGGGCCGCGGAGGCGACATGCGACGCGAGGAGCAGCGCGGCGAAGCCAAGCGCGATCGCGGAAACCCTGAAGCCTGGACGAAGCAATTCGATCGATCCCCACACGGAGTGTGCGCGGCCAAGCATGCCACCCCACCGATCGCGCGACCACCGGCAAGCTGCGTGCATAAGCCTTCGTTTGCATGCATCTACCGGAGAACCGCGGCATTCCTGCGAAGCTCTTCGCGTCTCGAATCGGTGGCTGTCGGCCTGCGGGTGCGCGGCTAGACTCCTCGGCCGATTCGAGTTGGACCACCCAGGAGACCTCGCCCCATGAGCGAATTCGCAAACATCGACGAAAACGAACTCCGCGCCCGGACCCGCGCGTTGGTCGACGAACTCCACCCCGAAAAGACCGACTCCCAGACCTTCCGCGCGTTGCAGTACGAGCACGGTCTGGCGCTGGTGCACTTCCCCGAAGGCTTCGGCGGTCTCGGGCTCAGCCCCAAGATGAACTACGTGGTGCGGGACGAGATCCTCAAGCACTCGAAGGTCTACTACGACCATCCGCCGGCCAGCATCATCGGGATCGGCATGGGGATGCCCGTCGTGAACACCTACGCGACCGACGAACAGAAGCGTCGCTGGTTGCCGAAGATCTTCAGCGGCGAAGAAATCTGGTGTCAGATGTTCAGCGAGCCGAGCGCCGGCTCGGACGTCGCGGGGCTCACCAGCCGCGCCGTGCGCGACGGCGACGAATGGGTGGTGAACGGACAGAAGGTCTGGACCACCGTCGCGCATCTCTCGAAGTGGGGGATGCTCGTCACCCGGACGAATCCCGACGTGCCCAAGCACGACGGTCTCTCCTACTTCGTGATCGACATGGAGAGCCCCGGCGTCGAGGTTCGCCCCCTCTACCAGATCACGGGTGAAGCCGAGTTCAACGAGGTCTTCTTCAACGATCTGCGCGTGCCCCACGAGAACATGCTCGGCAAGGAAGGGCAGGGCTGGCGCGTCGCCATCACGACGCTGATGAACGAGCGCGTGGCGATCGGTGGCGCGGGGTCGAAGAAGAAGGGCGGAGGCGGCATCTCCAAGCTGATCGATCTGTGGAAGGAGCGCGATGCGAGCGAGGGCAGTGCCGCGCAGAACGCGATGCTGCGAGATCGCGTGACGCAGGCCTGGATCGAGCAGGAGCTGCTGCGTCGCACCGTCGAGCGGGCCGCCGCGGCCGCGAAGGCGGGCAACCCCGGGCCCGAGGGTTCGGTGGCCAAGCTCTTCCAGGCCGAGAGTGCCAAGCGCATGTGGGAACTTGCGATCGACGTGCTCGGTACGAAGGGGCTCTCCTTCGAAGAGGGCTACGAGCTGCGCCAGGTCGCCGGTATGGCGGAGGGCAGTGAAGCCTACGCGAAGTATCAGTTCCTGCGTTCGCGCGCGAACTCGATCGAGGGCGGCACCAGCGAAATCATGAAGAACATCCTCGGCGAACGTGTGCTCGGCCTGCCCGGCGAACCCCGGGTCGACAAGGACGTGCCCTGGAAGGACGTGCCGCGCAGCTAGCACTGCAACGCCATCCCCGAAGCCGGCACCACCCCGAAGCACACCCGAATCGAGACGAGGGAAGGAAAGTCATGAAGAGTTTCACCGAAGAACACGAAGAGCTGCGCGCCACGGTGCGGCAGTTCCTGGCCGATCGCTCCGATGAACAGGCGGTCCGCACCCAGATGGCGACGGAGCGTGGCTTCGACGACGACGTCTGGCAGCAACTCGCCGAACAGGTCGGCCTCACCGGTTTGATCGTCCCCGAAGAGCACGGCGGCGCGGGTTACGGCTACGTCGAGTTGTGCATCGTGGCCGAAGAGATGGGGCGCTCCCTGCTGTGTGCTCCGTATCTCTCCACCGCGGTGATGGCGACCAACGCGCTGCTGCACTGTGCAACCGCGGACGCCCAGAAGGCGCTGCTCCCAGGTATCGCCGAGGGCTCGACGCGCGCGACCCTCGCGTATGCGGAAGCCGGCTGGAGCGTGGCCGACATCGCGCTCGCCGCACAGGAAAAGGACGGTGGCCACACCCTCGACGGCACGAAGCAGTACGTGCTCGATGGGGCGACGGCCGACGTCATCCTGGTGGCGGCTCGGACCGATGCTGGCATCGAACTGTTTCGCGTCGAGGCCGACGCCGCGGGCCTCGGCCGCGAAGCCCTCCCGGAACTCGACCAGACCCGCAAGCTCACGCGGGTCACGTTCTCGAGCACGCCGGCCACGAAGATCAGCGATGGCGATGTGAGCGAAGGCCTCGAACGCACCCTCGCGCTGACCCTCGTCGTGTTGGCTTCGGAGCAGGTGGGCGGCGCCCAGTGGTGCCTCGACACCGCCTCCGACTACGCGAAGAGCCGGCTCCAGTTCGGCCGCCCGATCGGTTCGTATCAGGCAATCAAGCACAAGTGCGCCGACATGCTCGTCGAAGTCGAGTTCGCGAAGACCGCGGCCTACAACGCGAGCCAGGCGGCGGCAGAGTGCCTCGACGGCGAAGGCGAGGGGAAAGGGGACTGGGACACGGTCTTCGAGACCGCGCACATGGCGAAGTCGTTCTGCTCCGAGGCGTACTTCCACGCCGCGGCGGAGAACATCCAGGTGCACGGCGGCATGGGGTTCACCTGGGAACACCCCGCTCACCTCTACTTCAAGCGCGCGAAGGCGAGCGAACTGCTCTTCGGCGATGCCACGCATCATCGCGAAGCGCTGGCGGATCTCCTTTCGCTCTAGCGGCGAGAGGCAAGAGCCATGTCGGAAACCTTCGTCCTCACGCTCAAGTGTCCCGATCGCATCGGGATCGTGTCGGCGGTGAGCAGCTTCCTGGCCGAACACGGGTGCTGGATCACCGAGGCGCATCATCACTCCGATGCGGGGGACGGGGTCTTCTTCATGCGCCAGGAGATCCGCGCCGACTCGATGCCCGAGAACGTGGCGGGCTTCGAAGCCGAGTTTTCCACCATCGCCCAGCGCTTCGGAATGGAGTGGAAGCTCACCGACCGGCGCCGCCCCAAGCGGGTGTGTCTCCTGGTGAGCAAGTTCGACCACTGTCTGGCGGACATCCTCTATCGCTGGCGCAATGGCGAGTTCCACATCGAGATCTCGAGCATCATCTCGAACCATCCCGATTGCGAGGAGCACGCCCGGGCCGCCGACCTCGAGTACATCCACCTGCCGATGACGAAGGAGAACAAGCAGGAGGCCTTCGCCGAACTCGGCAAGCTGCTCGAGAGCCAGGACCCCGAGCTGATCGTGCTGGCGCGCTTCATGCAGATCATGCCGCCGGATCTATGCGCGAAGTACAGCAACCAGATCATCAACATCCACCACGGCTTCCTGCCCTCGTTCAGCGGGGCGAAGCCCTACCACGCGGCGAACGACCACGGCGTGAAGCTGATCGGGGCAACCTCGCACTACGTCACCGAAGAACTCGACGCCGGCCCGATCATCGAGCAGGACGTGATCCGCGTCGATCATGCCCACACGGTGAAGGACATGGTGGCCCTGGGCCGCGACGTCGAGCGCCTCGTCCTCTCCCGCGGCGTGAAGTACCACCTCGAAGACCGCCTGATCGTCCACAACAACAAGACTGTCGTCTTCAACTGATCGCGAGTCCCAGATCACAACTGGATTCGAATCCAGTTGGTCAAGCGGGCGCCCTCTCCATGATCAGGTGTGTTTCGGACGAACCCACGGTCTGGAAGCCGAGTGCCTGGTACAGCGACTGCGCGCGGCTCGTGCGAAAGACCTGCAACCGTATCGGAAGACCCGAGGCCGCGGACCTCTCGATCAACCGCTCGATGCACCAGGTGCCGATTCCCGACCCCTGATGTTCGGGGAGGACGTGGATGCGAACGAGCTCCAACGCGTTGGCATGCTTCCGAACCCATTGGCAACCTGCCGGGGTGCCGTCGACTTCGATGATGTCGTGAGCCGAGGCGTCGGTGTTCGATTCGAAGAGTTCACGCTGGAACTTCTCGTCCCATGGCCCGAACTGTCGCTCCACGCTCGGGCGCATGGCCTCGCTCTGGAGACGCCACAGAAACTCGAAGTCACCGCGCTCCCCCCGGCGGAGCCGAATCGCGCTCGGGTTCGTAGGGAGATCGAACCGCTTGGGTCGATCAGAACGGTTGCACATCTGTATATGTGGATCTCGCGAGCAAGGCGACGAGCAAGAGGAAGTTCAGCACGCCGAATCCACCGTGCAGCGCGGGCCGGGTCGACATGAGGGCGATCGTGTAGAAGCCAAGTAGCACCGCCATGCCTCCGTGCACCGGGGCCCGTTCGAACCACGGAACTACGCCCATGACCCATGGCATCAACCCGGAGTTCACCAGGATTGCGATTCCCACACCGAAGAACGGACCCCGTGCCGCGAAGTAGTACTCGCGCCACGAAGTCTGGGCCTCGGGCTGCTGGGAGATGAGCGCTCCGGCTCGCAGGTAGATCAGGGACGGAATGCTGAGCGCCCAGAGGAAGCGGATCCCGTTCCATTCGACATCGCGAAACGACCAGACCTGCCACCAGGTCGCGACGAGAGCCAACATCACCACGCCGAACCAGACCATGTGGACCCAGTAGCGCCGCTCGGAACGGAACACCCACGGCACGGCAGCGAGCAGGCGAGCCGTTGCGAACGAGTAGACGAGCGCGAGGCCGACCGAAACGAATTCGAATTGAGACATCTCGTGGCCGCGCCTTCAGATCCGCGCGAGGGGAGCCGGGAGCCCCGGCGTATCGACGCGGGTCCTGAAGATGGTGCCGCCGCGGGATTCGTCTTCGGTGTTGTCTGCGGTGACGATGTAGAAATCCCGTAGATCGGCTCCGCCGAAGCACACACTCGCGACCTGGACGGCGGGGATCTCCAGGCTGAGGTCGACCTCGCCATCCGGCCGCAGGCGCGCGACTCGGTTGTGTCCGTAGTCGGCGACCCAGATGCATCCCGTTTCGTCGACGGCGAGGCCGTCGGGGTTGAGTTCGGTTCCAGTGCCGAGTGCCCGGCGGTTCGTTGCGTTGCCGTCAGCGTCGAAATCATGGGCGATCACGTGCCGACGTGCGGTATCGCTGTGGTAGAGGGTGCGTCCGTCGGGCGAGAGGCCGAAGCCGTTGGTGAGGCTCACGTCGTCGTAGAGCTGGCGAGCCTTGCCTTCGGCGGTGACGAGGTAGGCCTCGCCGCATTCGCGCTCGCCCCATTCGCCGAAGGGGTCGGCGCGCAAGCTTCCCACGAAGACCTCGCCGGTGGCGTTGGTGAAGAGATCGTTGAAGCCCCCGACCCCTTCGACGTCGAAGAGGATGCGGGTCTCGCCATCCTTCACGTGGCAGATGTTGCGCCCGGAGATCACGAGCCCACCGTCGGCGTGCAGTGCGATTCCGCCGACACCGCGACGCTTGGGAACGACGGTTTCGATCGTACCGTCCGGGGCCCGGCGATAGACGCCGCCGTTCGGGATGTCGCTGAAGTAGAGGTTGTCGTCGCTGTCGACGCGCGGCCCTTCGATCAGGCCGTAGCCGAAGGCGAGGGTTTCCAGGGAGGCGGGGGTGGTCATCGCTCACTCCGTCGGACTGTGTGTGGGGTCCTCTAGTGTCGCGCTGCTACGCGCTGGGGCCAGACCCTCAGGCTCGAAGCAGGATGAGATCGCAGTAGCCCTCGCGCTCGGCGAGTTCCCAGGCGGTGCGAGCCTCCAGTGACCTCGGTTGGGCGTCCGCGTCGAGCCGATGGGGAACGAAGCCCCGGCTCGAAAGGGGTCTGAAGAAATCCTCGAAGCCCGCGCCCGCGCCAGCGAGCAGGGCGGGGCTGAGCTCGCTCGCGATCACGAGCTCGGCGTTGCTCTCGAGCAACTGCGGCATGCCTGCGAAAACGCCGGCTTCGAAGCCCTGAACGTCGAGTTTCACGAAGTCGAGGCGGAGGTCGTCCGCGAAGAGGTCGTCGAGGCGCACGGAATCGACCTCGATCGTTTCTCGCCTACCGCCGCCAGGCGCGGCGCGGTGATCACCCCGATTCGCCGACGAAACATGCAGCGTGAGCGATCCCGTCTCTGCACCCGCCGCAGCGCGATGCAGCTTCACCTGTTCAGCCCCCGCGTGTTCGACGGCACGCGACAACGCTCGGAAGTTCCTCGGCTCGGGTTCGATCGCCGTGACCGAGCCCGCGTCTCCCACGAGTCGCGCGAGAAAGAGGGTGTGGAGGCCGATGTTGGCTCCCACGTCGGCGACGCGCATGCCCGGGCGCAGCGTTGCGCGCAGGAAGCGCGCTTCCGGGCTCGACGGCCAGCCGAGTTTCCACTTCCACGCGGCGAGTAGGCGGTCGGCACTGTCGGGAAAGAGTGACGCGCCGTCGACACGGACTTCGCGCTCACCCGTCGGGATTCGATTCAACACGCGAAGCGCACGCTCGAAGAGGGCGACCCGCGGTGTATCGATACCCATGCCCCGTGCCACGCTTCCTCCCGAAGACCTCGAAGATCGAATGCGAGCATGCGCGGCCTTTCCCGGGCGCGCAACGTGTCGCAGCCACTGCGCCGCGTTGCGACATAGGTCTGGGCCGACGGTTCTCTGCCGTTGTAAGCTGGTCGCGACGTGATGGCGAAGGATCCACAACGCGGGGAGATCCACCGTGAGCGGTGATGCGACGGGCCGAACACCGGTGGCCGTCGTGGTGGGCACGCGACCCGAAGCCATCAAGATGGCGCCCGTCCACCGGGCCCTCGAAGCCTCGAGCTCGCTTCGGCCGGTGTTGATCTCCACCGGTCAGCATCGCGAGTTGTTGCACGGCGCCCTCGATGCGTTCGGCTTGCGCGCCGATCACGACCTCGACGTGATGACCGAGGGCCAGACCTCCTCGGACGTGCTCGCCCGCGTGGTCGAACGCGTTGCGGCCTGGCTCGAGCGCGAGCGCCCGGTGGCGCTGCTGGTGCAGGGCGATACCACGACGGTTTGCGGGGCGGCGCTCGCGGCCTTCTACGCCCGGGTGCCGATCGGACACGTGGAAGCGGGCCTTCGCACCTACGACTTCGAGCATCCCTTTCCCGAAGAGGCCAACCGGCAGCTCGTCGATCGCATCGCGCGCTGGTGCTTCGCGCCGACCGAAGGCGCGAAGGCGAATCTACTCGCGGAACGAATCGATGTGCAGGCGATCCGCGTCACCGGGAACACGGCGGTCGACGCGATCCTGTGGGCGCGCGAGCGAAGCGACTTCCGATGTGCACCCGACACCGTGCTCGTCACCCTGCATCGACAGGAATCCTTCGGTGAACCCCTGCGCGAGATCCTCGCCGGTATTCACGCCTTCCTCGACGCCGAACCCGATGCCCGGGTCTTGTGGCCCGTGCATCCCAACCCACGCGTGCGCGAGGTGCAGCGCGAATTCGAAGCCCACGAAGGGCGCTTCGAGACTGTCGAGCCGATGAACTACCTCGACTTCGCGGGTGCGCTCGCGAGCTGCCGCTTCGTGCTGACGGATTCGGGTGGGATCCAGGAGGAAGCGCCTTCTCTCGGCAAGCGCGTGTTGGTCGCGCGCGAGCACACCGAACGCCCCGAAGCGCTCGACGACGCCTCCAATCGATTGGTGAAACGAGAGCGGGGAGCGGTGCGCGAGGCCCTGCGAGAGGCGTGGGCGCTCGAGCCCTATGCCGGCGCGCTTCCCGCGCCGAATCCCTTCGGCGACGGCCGGGCCGGGCAGGCGATCGTCGAGTGGCTGGAGGCAGAGCTCGGCTAGCGCTTCCGACGCTTCAGGCCGAGAAGCGTTCGCTCAACAACACCGCGAGGGTGCGCACGACCGTTCGACCGACGGCCATCTTCGAGGCCCCGGCCTTCTCGTCGTAGCGCAGCACCATGGGCACCTCGCCGCAGATGGCCCCCTGCTTGTGGAGCTTCAGCAGGATGCGGACCATGCAGCTGAAGCCATCGCTCGCGAGGAGCACATCGCCCTCGCGATCGAAGAGCTGCTTCAAGATCGATGCGCGGTAGGCACGGTAGCCGCACGAGTAATCGCGCACGCCGGGAATCGGGAAGGCGGTGCGAAACAGCAGCGACATGCCCCGCGAGAGCACGCGCCGCACGGGGGGCACGCCCCGGGTGACCGAGCCGGGCTGATAGCGCGATGCGATCACGACGTCCCGCCCTTCGGCGATGTTGCGCATCATGCTGAGTACGCTGCCGGGCACGTGGGTGTTGTCGGCATCCATGCACACCACGATGTCGTCTTCGCCGGCGCTCCGGGTCGCGTGCTCGAGACCCCGAATGAAGGTCGCCGCGAGGCCGAGATTCGATTCGTTGCGCAGGATCTCGAGGGCGAGTCCATTGCCGCTGCGACTTGCGACCTCGACCGTGTCGTCCGTCGAGCCGTCGTCGACGAGCACCACGGCGAGTTCGAGGTTGTAGGTATCGCGTGCGATGCGGCGAAGGCCCTCGAAGATGGGCGCGATGTTCTCGGCTTCGTTGTAGGCCGGCAGTACGACGAAGATCTTCATCTCTTGCGCCCCACGAAGTAGATGGCCGAACCGGTGCTTCGAAGCAGCGCCTGGGGCCGCGTGAAATGAGCGTAGTAGCGCCCCGCGAACAACTTGCGGAGGATGCCCCCCCACTCGAGGAGTTCGAAGCCCGCCGCCTCCACGTGCTCACGCCATTCGCCGCGGCCGAGCTTCCACACGTGGGTCGGGTCGCGATCCAGACGCCGAACCAGGAAGCCCAGTGGACCGTCGTAGACGGGGACCACGGCGATCAGGTGTCCCCCAGGAGCCAGTCGCGCGTGGATCACCGAGAGCCCCTCGCTGAGATCGGGAAGGTGCTCGAGGACGTCCCAGGCCACCACGGCATCGACCGCCCGTTCTTCGGGGATGTCGTCGTAGGAGCCGACTTCGACGTGCACGTCGCTCCCGACGCGCTCGCTCGTGTAGGCCACGCCGTGGGGGTTCACGTCGACCCCGGCACAGCGAAACTCGGCGCTGGCACGCTCGAGAAACCGACCGAGCCCCACTCCCAACTCGAAGAGCCGGCCGTCCGATGCGACGTGTCGCCGAACCAGGGCGAGATAGAAGTCGAGCTTGGCGTCGGGGTTCTGGAGTTCGTAGTCGCCGTATTGCGATTCGTAGTAATCGGCACCTGCGACCGTCATGGCGGGTGAGGATAGACCGACTACCGATCGGTTCGCTCATTCAAAGCGGGGTGCGCGAGAGCGTTTGGCCGAACCCACTCGCATTCACGCAATTCGATGTGAGTCGCGCCCGAACGATTTAGACTCGCGAGCTGCGTGCGCACGAGTTGCGCTTTGCCCGATCGGGCCATGGAGACTTCCGCGATGCGAAGGAACGAGGGACGGATGCGACCGACCGATCCCGTGGCGATCGCGCACCGGCGAGGCCGTTCTGCGACGTACGCTGCACTCGCAGCGGCGCTGCTCCTCGCATGCGGCGACCCCCCGCTTCCCGAAGAACACTACATGGTGGCCCCCGACGCGGAGCGGCCCGTACCCGAAGCGGCATGCCTCGATCGCAACCCCCTGCGCAATGCGTACTGGGGAGATCTCCACGTCCACACCGCGGTTTCGAGCGATGCCTGGATGTACGAAGTGCGCCTCGGCCCCGACGATGCCTACCGCTACGCGTTCGGCGAACCGGTTCACCTCTACCCCAACGACAGCGAGGGCAACCCCACACGCGAAGTTCGTATCGATCGGCCCCTCGACTTCGCAGCCGTGACCGACCACGCCGAGTTCATGGGCGAGATCAAGCTGTGCAACGAACCCGATGCCCCGGGCTACGACGGTGACTTCTGCCAGATGTTCCGCCGCGGCGAAGGTCGCGCGCCACAGCTCGTGATGCAGATCATGAGCCCCATCACCTGGCGCGCCGATGACGTCTGTGGCGCCGACAACATGCGCTGCGCTGCGGCCTCGAAGGCCATGTGGCAGCGCAACATCGAAGCCGCCGAACGCTGGAACGATCGCAGTGAGGCCTGCGAAAGAACCACCTTCGTCGCCTACGAGTACAGCTCCTTCCGCATGGGGCAGAACCTGCACCGCAACGTGGTGTTCAAGAACGAAGTCGTTCCCCGCCAACCCATCAGCTACCTCGACGCCCACCGCGAGTGGGAACTCTGGGATCTTCTCGATCGCGGTTGCCGCCAGAGCGGCAAGGGCTGCGATGCGCTCGCGATTCCCCACAACTCGAACATCAGCAACGGGCGCATGTTCGCGGTGGACTATCCGGGGGCGGGTTCGCGCGAAGAGCAGGCGGCGCGCGCACGGCTGCGCATCGAGATCGAGCCGATCATCGAGATCTTCCAGCACAAGGGCGATAGCGAGTGCCGCAACGATCTACCGGGCGTGCTCGATAGCGTGGACGAACTATGCGATTTCGAGCGTTTCGAGAACAACGCGCTGAGTCGAATCAGTGGTTCGGACGAGATCGACGAATGCTACGACGGCCCCTTCGTCGACAGTCTTCCCCGCCTCGGGCCGAGCTGCCTTTCGCCGCTCTCCTATGTGCGCAATGCGCTCACCGAGGGGCTGGCCGAGGAGGAGCGCATCGGGGTGAACCCCTTCAAGTTCGGTATCTCCGCCAGTACCGATACCCACAACGCCCTGGCCGGCGGTGTCGAGGAGCGGAGTTTTCCCGGACACCTCGGCGAGGGGGACGAGACGGCGACCCAACGCACCGACTACGACGGCGACATCCCCGGCAACGCGAACAACAACCCCGGTGGACTGATCGGCGTATGGGCCGAGGAGAACGACCGCGCCGCGCTGTTCGAAGCGATGCAACGCAAGGAGGTGTTCGGCACGAGCGGTCCGCGGATCGTTCCGCGCTTCTTCGGCGGCTACGACTTGCCCGAAGGGCTGTGTGGCGAGACGGATGCCGTGGCTCGAGCCGACGCGCTCGGTGTGCCGATGGGTGGCGATCTGCCGGCGCGAGGTGGCGGCGCCCGGGCGCCGAGCTTCTTTGCTTCGGCCCTCGCCGATGCGGGCACCGAGGCCTTCCCCGGCAACCCGCTCCAGCGTCTGCAGATCGTGAAGGGGTGGGTCGACGACGATGGCAACCGGCGCAGCCAGGTCTACGAGGTCGCAGGCGACCCGAACAACGAAGCGAGTGTCGACACCGCGACCTGCGAGACGAGCGGCCCGGGCTTCGATCAACTCTGTGCGGTCTGGACCGATCCCGACTTCGACCCGAACAAGCGCGCGGTCTACTACATGCGCGCCGTCGAGAACCCGAGCTGCCGCTACAACGCCTGGCAGTGCATCGGGCTTGCGGGAAAAGACCGCCCCGCCGATTGCGACGACCCCGCACGCAAGCGCGTGATCCACGAACGCGCCTGGAGTTCGCCCATCTGGTACACGCCGCAGAGCTAGCGCGGCAGGCGGTGGTCGGCGTAGAGGCGTTCGATGTACGCGCGCCCCGGGTGGTCGCGCCAGGTCGAGAGCCAGGCTTCGAAGATCGGCGTCGAGCGATCGGGCACCTTCGACGGCATTGTCTCGGGGTAGAAGAGCGGAAAGAAGAGAGCGCCCGCGGTCAGGTCCGCCGCGGTGAAGCTGTCCCCCACGAGGTACCCCGTCTTCGCCGCCGCGTCGCCGACCCGTGTGAGCCCCCGGTCGACGACGACACGCGCTTCCGCGGCCGCCGCTTCCGAGGCCCCAGCCGCGCGCCGAAGCACGATGCCCAGCATCGGGAAGATGGCGCGGTAGAGGGTTCGCACCCAAGGCGAAACGTCCTGGGTGAAGAAGAGGGCGGCGAAGAGCGGCTTCGGAAGCAGCGCTTGAAAGAGCGCGAGCCGAACCGGCGGCCCGATCTCTTCGTCGAGCCAGGAGATCCACGCGTCGACTTCGCGCCGGGCCTCGACGTCTTCGGGAAAGAGCGGGCGATCCGCACTCAAGCCGTCGATGCGCTCGACGATGTCCGCCGATCCGGCGACGACTTGGTCTCCCAACGTCACCACTGGCGTCGCGGTCTGGCCCGAGAGCCGCTTGATCGTGCCGAAGTGGAAGCCGGGCAGCACGGGCTTCGATGTGTAGGGGACGCCCTTGTAATCGAATACCCAACGCGCCTTCTCGTTGTAGTGCGAGAGCCCGAATTGATAGAGGGTGATGTCGCTGCCCGAAGATCCTTCCATTGGAGTGGATCCTCCGCCGTTCAAGCGTCCGTCGATTGCATCGCGGCGGGCACGTTCTCGCGGGTCGACCGCGCGCCCGCGAGATTGTCCCACGCGAAGATCGCCAGGGCGATCCAGATCGCGACGAAGCCGAACGCCCCCGCCGTCGTCACCACCTCGTCGTAGAGCAATACACCGATCGCGAGCTGGAGCGTCGGGGCCAGGTACTGGAGCATGCCGACACTCGAGAGCGGAATGCGCTGGGCCGCGTACCCGAACAGGACGAGAGGCACGATCGTGATGACCCCACTGAACGGAAGCAGCGCCCAGGTGCCCGACTCCTGTACGGCCACGCTCTGCGCCGTCGAGGCCAGGTAGAAGAGATAGAAGCCGAGGGGAAGTGCCACCGTCGCCGTTTCGGCGAGCAGCCCTTCGATCGGCGGCGCCGCGTCCGCGTGTTTCTTCATCAGCCCGTAGAGGGCGAAGGTGATGGCCAGCGAGAGGGCGATCCACGGAAGCCGTCCGCTCGCCACGGTCATGACCGCCACTCCGATCCCTGCGATGCCGACCGAGACCCAGACCGCGGGCCGCAGTCGTTCGCCCAATACGACGACGCCGAGGGCGACGCTCATCAGCGGGTTGATGTAGTAGCCGAGGCTGCATTCGACGATGAAGCCGGCGCCGACCGCCCAGATGAAGAGAATCCAATTCACCGCGAGGAACGCCCCCGAGCCTATGGCGAGGGCGACCGAGCGCGGGTTCGCGACGATCCGGGTGAGCGAGCCCAGTCGTCCGGTGAGGGCCACGAGGATCACCAGCAACGCGAGGGCGAAGAGCACGCGCCAGGACAACACCTCGAAGGCGGGGATCTCGACGATCGCCTTCCAGAAGATCGGACTCCCACCCCAGACGAGGTAGGCGACCACCCCGGCCAACATGCCGCGTCGCACTTCCGCGGCCATCAGGGCTGAGTCGAGGGGGCGTCCATCGCGAACGCGCGTCTCAGGAATGCGATGAGGGTGGCGTCCGAGCGACGCTTGACTTCGGGGTCGCCTCCGATGACATAGCCCTGCTTCACGCACGCCTTCATCGCGTCGCCGCTCGATACGCGCATCAGGATGCGATCCATACGCGAGGTTTCGACGGGAACGTTCACGATCGCCTGGCCGTTCACCGAGCTGTGGCCGTTCTCGTCGTAGCGCACTTCGCAGCCCGCGACGTAGGGAGAGTCGGGGAAGAGCTGACGCGGAACCTCGACCTCCCACGCGTGGCCCGCGCCCTGATAGACGTGCGCTTCGACGTCGACACCGAGCTCGCGCAGTTCGGCTTCGCGCTCGGCGCAGGCTTCGAGGTCGTTCGACGCGTCCTCGGTGCCGCGAAGCGTGAGAAGCGGCGCGCCGTTGGTTCTTCGGGTCACGAGGTTCTGGAAGCAGGGGCCGTAGTAGTCGACGTGAGCCGCGAAGCCCGAGTGCTGCGGTGCGAGGGCCTCGCGAATGCGCTCGTCCATCGCGAAACGCGAAGCCATGCCGCCGTAGGAATATCCCACGACGCCCACGCGGGAGGCGTCGATGCGAGGATGGGTACCCAGCAAGCGAAGCGCGGCATAGGCGTCGGTGATCGCGTCGAACTCGGTCACCGAGAGCACGCGAATCATGTAGTCGGTCTCGTCCGTCACCCCGCGCGGCAGGTAGTAGTTGACGACGAACCCAGCGATGCCGTGGTCGGCGAGCATCGCGCCGTACTCCATCTCGCGACCCTTCGAGATGCCGCCGCTGCCGTGCAGCACCACCATCGCCGGCACCGGGTCGTTCGAGGTGTCGCTCGGCAGGAAGAGGGTGCCGAAGCCCGTCGTGGGCAGGCGCTCCGAGTCCGCGAGCAGCACATCGAGATCGAAGGGCGTCGAGGTCGAGTAGTAGATTTCGCCACTCTGCCCCGCCGAGAGGTCCTCCACCGGCGCCGGGAGTTCGGGAAACACAGGTACCGCTCGTTTCACCAGTGAGTTGGTCATCGCGGTGCAGGCGACGACGGCAGAGCAGATGAGCAGGAGCGCGAGGACGCGCACACTTCGCAACATGTTCACGGGGTCTCCGGGGCGCGGGCGCGGCGAGCATAACCCACGCCCGTTCGGCGCCGTCGCGCTCGCCATACGCGACATGGAAGTCACTTTGTCGTGTCGAAATACCGACGGCGGCCTGCGGGGCGAGCGAATCGGCCGCAACTAGGTGGCGCAAGCCACCGATTCGATGCAAGCTCCGGCCTCCCGTCGGTCAAGCGCCTGCTTGCGGCCACGCGGACACTCGCTCCGCGGTGCCCCCTTCTTCTGCCCCCGCTCCAGCGCCGACGCCGGTCCTCCCACCGTTCTACCCACACAACCATTTCATCGATGAGACCAGGCTCGTGCCGAGCCAGAGGAGAGGTTTGTCATGGCAGCGCGAAAAGCTTCCGCTCGAAAGTCCACCGCCCGCAAGAAGTCGGCTCGCAAGGCGCCCGGGCGCAAGGGTGCGCGCAAGAAGAAGGCGGCGCGTCGTCGTCGGCGAAGCACGTCCTTCGCAGATCGCACCCGCGACGCCGTGCAGGAGAACCTGCGCGATCTCGAGAAGCAGCTTCCCAAGAACATGCGCAAGATCGTGCGCGACGTTCGCAAGAACCTGACCGACCTGCAGAAGCAGATCGAAAAGGCGCGCAAGGAACGCGAAGCGCGCTGGGACAGGCTCGAGAAGCAGGTTCGCAAGGACACGACCAATCTGCTCAAGGCCATCGGTCTCGCCCCTGCGAAGAAGAAGGCCCGCCGCAAGAAGGCCGCGAAGAAGAAGTCGGCCCGCAAGAAGGCGGCCCGCAAGTAGCCATGGCCCGGTACAACTACGACCGACTCTCGGTGCAGGACAACTCCTTCCTCTTGATGGAAGGCCCCGGCGCGCACATGCACGTGGCGTCGACGGTGATCTACGACGCGGAGCCGCTGCGAACGCCGGATGGTGGGATCGACATCGATCGCATCATGCGAGCGACCGAGAGCTATCTGCACCTGATCCCGAGGTACCGACAGAAGTTGCAGTTCGTGCCGGTCTTTGGTCACGCGGTCTGGGTCGACGACGAGCACTTCGATCTCGGCTACCACGTGCGACACACTGCGCTTCCGCAACCCGGGAGCGACGAGCAGTTGCAGCGCCTGTCCTCGCGCATCATGGCTCAACCCCTCGACCGCACGCGACCGCTGTGGGAGACCTGGATCGTCGAAGGCCTCTCGGGCAATCGCTGGGCCATGATCTCGAAGATCCACCACTGCATGATCGACGGCTCTTCGGGGGTCGACCTCGCCCAGGTGATGATGTCCCCCAAACCGGACCGCACCCTTGGCGAGATTCCCCGCTACATGCCAAAGCCCGCGCCGACCAGCGGTGAGCTGTTCCGCGACGAGTTGGCCTATCGCATGTCGCTCCCGGCGCAGGCGTTGCGCAGCTTCGGCGACTTCGCGCGCGAGAGCGAGGACGTCGTGGCGGAGATCTCGAAGCGGGCGAAGATCCTCGGTTCGCTGTTCGGCATGGGGTTTACCCAGAGCGCCTCGCCGCTCAACGGCCCCCTCGGTCCGCATCGTCGCTTCGCCTGGCTGGACACGCCGCTCGACGACCTCAAGGCGATTCGCCGTGCGCTGCACTGTTCGGTGAACGACGTCGTGCTCACGATCGTGACGGGGGCCGTGCGCAACTACATGCTTCGCCGTGGCGTCGATCCGGCTGCGATCGACTTCAAGGTGTCGACCCCGGTCAGCATGCGGAGCGAAGAAGAACGCGGCCAGCTCGGCAATCGCGTGTCTTCGTGGATCATCGAACTTCCGATCGACGAGGAGAAGCCCGTCGAGCAGCTCGCCCGCATCAACGAGACCACGCAGAACCTGAAGGACACGAACCAGGCTCTCGGTGTCGAGATGATGATGGCGGTGGCCGAGTGGACCCCCGCGAGCCTGCTCTCCCTCGGTGCGCAGTCTTCGGGTGGCCCGGTCAACACGATCGTGACGAACGTCCCCGGCCTGCAGATCCCGATGTACATGCAGGGCTCCGAGATGCTCGCCTGCTATCCCCAGGTGCCGCTGCTCGAGGGCATGGGGGTGGGCTTCGCGCTCACCAGCTACAACGGCAAGATGTGCTGGGGCTTCAACGCCAACCCCGACGTCGTCCCCGACCTTCCGGCCCTCGTCGAGATGGTCGAGCAATCGCTCGAGAACGTGGCGGACACGGCCGGGGTGGTGCTTTCGAAATCGCTACAGCCGAGCCTCGATCTCCGCGATTCGACTTCGTAGGCGCAGCGCTTCCGGCAGTTCAGGCGTGATGGCGAGCACTCGCTCGACGCGTTTGCGTGCGCGATCGACCGCGCCACGCGTGGGGTTTGCCACATCGAGGGCTTCCAGCTGGGCGCTTCCCAGGAGCGCGCCCACGTAGCCATCGTCGATCGCGAGGGCGGCCTCGTAGGCCTCTCGTGCAGCCACCGTGCGCCCGAGGCGCCGCTGCATGTTGCCGACCCCGGTCAGGCCATCGGGGGTGGGGTGGAGTTCGACGCTGCGCTCGAAGTGTCGGAGCGCCAACTCGAATTGCCCGAGCTTCGCGTACTCGCCCGCACTGTAGTTGTGCAGGCGAATCGACTCGCGGCCGATCAGGCGCAGGCGATCGAAGGCCGTATCGATGCGTTGGGGGTGCCGCGCCGCAGGAATCCCGATGGCGGTCTCGTAGTAGCTCACCGCGGGAACCGCCACCGACAGCACACACGCCGCATAGACGACCCGACGCAACCAGGATCGGCTCTTCGCCTCGATCGGTTCGGCCTGTACGTCTTCGGATTCGCGCACCAGCACCTGCGCCACGCGTCCATCGCGCAGCTTCCAGATCGCACCGTCCATGATGAAGTGGTGCAGGTTCACCATGGCGAAGACGAGGCCCGCCAGCCCGGCGTCCCAGGGCCGATCGCCGAGGAATGCAGGAGCGAAGAGCACCGCGGGCAGAACGGTGATCCCCGAGCCCGCGAGGAACGACTTGCCGAGGAAGCGCGCCGAGGTCTGCTGGGCGCCCGACCGCTTCGCGTAATACGCGCTCACCCAGAGGTACTGCGCCGAGTGCGCCATCGAGAGCCAGAAGGGCGCGAAAGCGAGATGGATACGGATGTCGCTCGCGAAGTGCGCGAGTGTCACGGGAATCGCGGAGAACAGCGCCTGGGTGACCACGAGAGAGCTGGCTGTCGCCACGCTGGCCATCCGCGTGGCGCGCATTCGAACGTATGCCGCCCCGAGTGTCGCGAGGTAGAGCACGCCGGTCGCCGAAAGCAGCACGGTTGCATGGGTCTGGAAGGGAGGCCAGAGGAAGACTCGCGGTGTGTCCGGAGCGCGGAAGGTACCGGGTGCAAAGACGAGGTTCGCGCTGGCACTCTGGATGCCGAGGATCGCGATGGCCGTCGCGAAGACGAAGGAGAGATGGAACAGCCGTTTCGACAGTGGATCGAAACGCACGCCCTCCCGTCCGAGGAACATCATCGCAAGGCCGTAGTTCTGCGCGGAGAAGTGCCACGGTGCCCAGGTGACATAGGCCGTGATGATCGCCGAGGCGAGCCAGAGGTTGCGCGTCGCCAACACGAAGAGCAGGGCGAGGGCGATCGTCACGTGTACGGTGAAGAAGACGTACTTGCGTCGGTCTTCGCGGCGCTCGTAGAGCCGCACCAGGGTCGCGCCATAGTGCGGCGCGTTGATGGTCAACCCGAGCAACATCACGAGCCCGGTCGGCCAGGTCGCCGTGCCATCCCCCATCGAGAGTACGAGAAGCAGCGGGATCGAAAGGGTGTAGATGCCGCAGCAGCCGACCAGCAGGTCGATCCAGCGCCCGTAGAGCCAGTGGGCGGGCTCGCTCGCAGGGGAGGCGTGTGCGTTGGGCGCGGCCATCGCGTGATGGTAATTCGGGGGCCGGGGACCCGCGAATGCGTTCAGGACGTGAGTTGCGCGCCACTTGCGCAGTGGCAGACTTCGCGACTCGATTCAGTGCCAGGAACGGAGCCAACCATGCAGCAGGGCCAGATCGTGGTCGACGTCGAACACCGCTACGACGCGGCTCCCGAAGACGTCTGGCGCGTCTACACGGATCACGGTCGCTGGAGCGAGTGGGCGGGTACGCCGGGTTCCCACATCGTTCGCGAAGGTCATCCGGATCCCAACGGGGTAGGCTGCGTGCGTGGTTTCGCGGGGCGGACCCACGAGGAGGTCCTGAGCTTCGACCCGCCGAAGCACATGACCTACACCGTGACCCGGGGCCTGATGCCGATCAAGAATCACAAGGGCCGGGTGTGGCTCGAGCCCGACGGCGGCGGCACGCGGTTGCGCTGGCAGTGCCAGTTCGACTCGAGGATCCCGGGGTTGGGCAGGTTGCTACAACGAATGATCACGCGCGTCTTTCGAGGTGCGCTCGAAGGCCTCGAAGCACGCGGGTTCGACTGAAACCGAAGAATGAATAGAGGAAGTCAGCCATGAAGTTCACGCGAAGACGATTCGTTGCACGGAGCCTCGTGCTCGGTGCGGGCGTTGCGCTGCTTCCGCGCCGGTTCGCGCGCGCCGAAGCTTCGCAGACCGCATTGGAGAAGGCCGTTGCCGAGAGCCCCCTGGTCTACATCAGCCCGCTTCGCAGCGACGGTCAGGAGAGCCAGTGCCATGCCGAAGTGTGGTTCGTGCCCGACGGCAAGGATCTGCTGGTCGTAACCGACGCCAAGCGCTGGCGCGCCGCGGCGATCGGCAAGGGACTCGACCGTGCACGTCTCTGGGTCGGCGACTACGGAGTGTGGAAGAAGGCGGACGGGAAGTTCCGCGAAGCACCGGGTTGCGATGCGCGCGCCAGCCTCGAGAAGGACGCGGCCGCACACGCCCGCGCTCTCGAAACCTTCGGCCAGAAGTACGCCTCGGCCTGGGGTTCGTGGGGGCCGCGCTTCGAGAAGGGGCTCGCCTCGGGTGAGCGGGTGCTGATCCGCTACGCGCCGATCGAGGTGTGATCGTTTGAAAGTGGGTGGATCGAACGAGGGCGCGACCGGAGCGACGAACGACCTGGTCATGCGGCTGAACGAGATGTTCGCCGCTGTGGCCGGTTGGTCGTTCGATCATCGCTGGTACGTGGTGGCCCTGGGCGCGGCCAGCCTCGTCGTGTCGCTCGTCCTCGCCAGCGGCATGGAGATCGACAGTAGCTACGAGGCCTACTTCGACCCCGACGATACGACCTACCTCGAGTACGAGCAGTACCGCGACGACTTCGGCAGCGACGAGGCGTCCTACATCCTCTACCGCGTACCGGGAGTCGAGCACGGCCCGTGGAACCATGCGGTCATGCAGAAGCTCGGCAGCCTGACGGAAGCCCTCGAAGACGAGGTGCCCTTCGTCTACGAGGTGACGAGTCTCGCCAACGCCGAGTTGATGGTGGGGGATGGCGACGACATCGAGATCCACAAGCTGACGGACGAGTTTCCCGAGACCCAGGCCGAACTCCTCGCCCTGCGTGACCTCTACCTCGCCAAGCCCATGATGGTGGGCGGCATCATCAACGAAGAGGCCGACTACGCCGCGATCATCATCGATATGGATCGCTCGAGTACGGATCCCCTCGAGGAGATCCGGGTCGATCCGAATGGCGGAGATGGCCTCGACAACCTCTATCCCCAGGCCACCAACAACGCCATTGCCGAGATCCTCGCGCGGCCCGAGTACGCGGAGTTCGAGTTCTTCCACTCCGGGGACGTGCCGCTCAACGCCGTCTTCAACGAGATCATCGAAAGCGAAGGACCCCTGCTCGATCTGATCACCGCGATCGTGATCGCCCTGCTCCTCGCCTTCTTCTTCCGAACGGCCGTCGGCGTCATCGCGCCGATCGTCGTCGTGCAACTCTCGGTCATCATGACAGTGGCCTTCATCGTCGCGGTCGGGTGGAAGATCGATCTCAGCTTCACCGGAGCGCCGACTCTGCTCACGGCGATCGGCGTCGCCCATGCGGTCCACATCCTCTCGGAGTTCCGACATCGCTTCCGCAAGTACGGCGATCGGCGCGAAGCGCTGGTGAAGACGATGTATCTGGTGGGGGCGCCGTGCCTGTTCACGAGCGTCACGACGGCGATCGGTTTTGCATCGATGGCCGTGGCCCCGATCAAGACGATTTCACACTCGGGCGTGTATTCGGCCTTCGGCGTGATGGCGGCGTTCTTCCTCTCCTTCACGCTGCTGATGGCGCTCTTGTCGTTCGGCCGCCGCACGCCGCGCAAGCGCAAGGCCGCGAACGAGGAAGCACAGCCGAGCCTCGGCGATCGGCTGCTCGAGCGTCTGCTCCAGGGGACGGTATCCCTCATCACCCGGCATCGGCGCGCCGTGCTCGCCGCGTTCGCGGCCGTCTTCGTCTTCTCGGTCGGGGGGATCACCCAGATCATCGCCGATTCGAACTGGCTCAACGATTTCTCCGATCGCATGCCCCTCAAGCACATCACGATCAAGGTCGACGAGGTGATGGGGGGGGTGACGAACCTGCTGCTGCTCTTCGACAGCGGCGAGCCCGACGGGATCAAGAACCCGGAAGCGCTGCAGGAGATCGATCGACTCCAGCAGTGGGCGAACCAGCAGGAGATGGTCCGCAAGTCCTATGCGATCACCGACATCCTGAAGGATCTGAACCAGACCTTTCACGGCAACGACCCGGCGCATCACGTATTGCCCGATAGCCGCGAACTCGCTGCCCAGTACCTCGTGCTCTACGAGAGTGCAGGGGGTGAAGAGGCCGAAGAGTACGTCTCGAGCGACTACCAGATCGCGAGTCTCGAGTTGCGGCTGGCCCTTGGCATGACCAGCGACA
This sequence comes from Myxococcota bacterium, assembly GCA_028278345.1. GTDB lineage: Bacteria > Myxococcota_A > UBA9160 > UBA9160 > UBA4427 > DUBZ01. The sequence continues at coordinate 25,496 of JANQEL010000102.1, read as the reverse complement.
CCGCGAACCTGATCGCGGGCTTCGAAGAGCAGATGCGCGCGACGCCCCTGGAGGCCACCACCGTTTCCATGACCGGGATCGGGATGCTCTGGGTGAAGCTCCTCGACTACATCGTCGACAGCCAGATCTACGGCTTTGCCATCGCATTCTGCGTGATCGCGCTGATCATGGTCATCCTGTTCCGATCCGTCTCGACCGGCTTGATCGCGATGATTCCGAACATCTCGCCCGTCTTTCTCACTCTCGGCGCGATGGGGTGGCTCGGCATTCCGCTCGACTACAACAAGGTGTTCATCGCGGCGGTCGCCATGGGGATCGCGATCGACGACACGATCCACGTGATGACGCGCGTGCGCTACGAGTTCATGCGCCTGGGCAACTACGAAGCCGCCCTGCGCGAGGGTTTGATGGACGTGGGGCGCGCGATCCTCATCACGTCGATCGCCCTCGTGCTCGGCTTCCTCGTCCTCACCGCATCCGTGCTCCACAGCCAGGCGATTCGCGGCATGTTGCTGGCCACCACGATCGTGACGGCCCTGATCGCCGATTTCCTGTTGATGCCCGCACTGATCAAGACCTTCCAGCCCTTTGGTCGTGAAACGCGAACCAACGAGGAACTCGAGGCGACGGCGCCTGGGGGCGCGTCGGGCTCATTGGAAGCAGTACACTCGGCGCCTGTTCGCTAGTTCGCTGATCGACCCCGTCGCTCCAGTTCCACCCGCCTGCCAGGAGGTGTGCATGGCTCGTACCGGTACTCGCTCGTCCTTCGTTCGCTTCGTCATCGTTCTTTCGCTCGGCCTGGCTTGCGTGTCCGCGTCGGCGGGCGTGGCGAGCGCGCAGTCGCCGCGCAACGTCATCCTGATCATCGGCGACGGGATGGACGATCAGCAGATCAGCATCGCGCGAAACTACCTCGAAGGGGCGCGCGGGCGTCTCACGCTGGACAACCTGCCGGTTCGCGGTGCGGCGCACGTACTCACGGTGTCGGATGACGATCCCGGGCAGCCCATCTACGTCGCCGATAGCGCGAACACGGCCACCTCGATGGCCACGGGTGAGGTGACGAGTCGCGGGCGCATCGCGACGACTGCAAGCACCGACCGGGACATCACGACCATCATCGAACTGGCCGAAGCCGCGGGGCTGGCCACGGGTATCGTGGCGACTTCGAGTGTCACCGACGCGACCCCCGCCTCGTTCATCGCCCATGTGAACCAGCGCTTCTGCGAGAACCCCGGGCAGATGACCAACATCGAATATCGCGGGCGGTTGATTGGAGATTGCTCCCAGGATCTCAAGGCGAACGGGGGCCTCGGCTCGATCTCCGAGCAGCTCGCCGCTTCGGATGTCGATGTGATCCTCGGCGGAGGTGCGAAGCACTTCGAGCCGATGGCCGAAGGCGAAGAGCGCAGTGTGAAGGAACTCGCCGCCGCCAACGGCTATCGCGTGATCGTGAACAAGGCCGAGCTCGAGTCGACGGTGGGCGGAGGGAAACTCCTGGGGCTCTTCGCAGAGGGTCACCTGCCCGTGATGCTGCAGGGTGAGGGCGGACGTGTCGCCGAGATGCCCACGCCGAGCCTCATGAACCGGCTCCATCGATATCTGGGTGGCGTCACCCTGCCCGAACCGATGACCTGCGTCCCCAACCCCGCCTTCGCGAACACGCCGACCCTGGCCGGCATGACGGATGTCGCGCTCGCTCGGCTTTCCCAGGCGAGCTCACGGGGCTTCTTCCTCGTCATCGAGAGTGCCTCGATCGACAAGAAATCCCACGCGCGTGATGCCTGTGGTTCGATCGGCGAACTCGAGCAGCTCGACCGCGCCGTGGACCGCGCCCTGGCCTTCGCCGAGGGCTTTTCCGACACGCTGATCCTCGTCACCGCCGACCACGGTCACGCGGCCCAGATCATTCCGAACGAGAGCCTGTTCACGCGCTTCGGCGTTCCCGTCTATACGCCCGGCCATCTTGCGCGCCTTCGCACTCCCGAAGGCGGAATCATGGGCGTCAACTACGCGACCAACAACTTCAACCTCGAAGAACACACCGGGGTGCACGTGCCGGTCTACGCCAACCGCGCCGCGATCGGAATCGTGCCGCCGATGATCACGCAACCCGAGATCTTCGACATCGCGGCCGGCTACCTCGGCTTGCGCCGCATGGTGGCAGACAACACGGCGCCGTAGCGTGATGGGGAGGCTCACGTGCGCATCCTGGTGACGGGAAGTTCGGGTCATCTGGGGGAAGGTCTGGCGCGCGTGCTGCGAGGCCGCGGCGACCACGTCGTGGGCCTCGACCTGCGCGATGGTCGCGAGACGACATTGGTGGGTTCGATCGTGGATCCGCAGGTCGTGGGGAAGGCCGTCGAAGGGGTGGATGCGGTGCTCCACACCGCGACGCTCCACAAGCCTCACGTCGCCACCCACGCTTCGCAGGAGTTCATCGACACGAACATCACCGGAACGCTTCGGCTGCTCGAAGCATCCGTTGATGCCGGCGTCGGCTCCTTCGTCATCACGAGTACGACGAGCACCTTCGGACGCGCGCTCGTGCCCGGCCCGGGGGAACCCGCGGCCTGGATCACCGAAGACGTCGCACCCCAGCCGAAGAACATCTACGGCCTGACCAAGGTGGCGGCGGAGGGGTTGTGCGAGCTCTTCCATCGCAATGCCTCGCTTCCCTGCCTGATATTGCGCACCTCGCGTTTCTTCCCCGAGGAGGACGACCGCCGTGAAATCCGTTCGGCCTACGAAGACGAGAACGCGAAAGTAAACGAGTTTCTGTATCGCCGCGTCGATCTGCAGGATGCAGTCGATGCACACCTGCTGGCGCTCGAACGGGCACGGGAGATCGGCTTCGGGCGCTACATCATCAGTGCGACCACGCCGTTCGAACCTGATGATCTGCAGGCCCTACGCGACGACGCGAGAGGCGTCGTTGCGAAGCGCTTTCCCGAGTTCGCCCAGCTCTACGACGAGCGCGGTTGGAAGATGTTTCCCTCGCTCGACCGCGTCTACGTCAACGAGAAGGCGCGCCGCGAACTGGGTTGGCGGCCGCGTTTCGACTTCGCGCACGTACTCGACCGCGTACGGGCCGGCCAACCGCTCGCGAGCGACCTCGCACGAGAAGTCGGCTCGAAGGGCTACCACGACGAGCTCTTCGAAGAAGGACCGTATCCGGTCGAATAGAACGCCACCTTCCAGAGCGAGCGAATCGACCGGCGCGTCGTTGGTCAACTGGATTCGAATCCAGTTGGCAGCGGAGCCCGTGCGTCCTAGCGGGCGAAGCCCAGCCGCGGGTCGCTCTTCATGGCTTCGATCGTGGCGTCGGCCATCATTTCGTGGCCCGGTTTGTTCGGGTGCATGTCCCATTGGGACATCACGAGGTCGTCGACGTCGTGGTCGCCGAACAGGTCGGAGAGATCGAAGGTGATGAAGCCGGCTTCCTTCGCAAAGGCCACGAGCTTGTCGATCTGCTCGCGGTTGGGGTCGCGCTCGGGCACGCGCGGCATGTAGATCCACACGGGTAGCACCCCCGCTTCCTTCACCAGCTCGACCGTCTTCTTGTAGGACTCGAGCACGAGCTCTTCGGCGAAGGGGGGCAGCTCTCGCTGCATCGCGAGCTGCGACATGCTGGTCGTGAGGCCGGCCCGCTCGACGATGTCGCTCAGGAAGGCGTCTTCCAGCGGGATCTGGTGTTGAACCAATCGTGCGAAGCGCTCGATCGCCAGCGCGCCATCGACACCGTGGGCGATGTAGTAGATCGCATCGGGCTTCTTCTGCAGCGCCAGTTCGCGCAGGACACCCAGCTGGCAGACGGGCGAGTAACCGCCAACGCCGTAGTTCAGGATCTCGAGCTTCTTCCCATCCGGCCGGGCGCTCGCAAGGCGCTCCTCGATGATGGCGCCGAAGGTCTCGCCGTCGTTCACCCCCCAACCCATCACGTGGGAGGAACCCAGCATGGCGACGCGGTAGACGTCGTCGGGCTTCTCGAGGGAGTATTCCTTGTCCCGCATGCCGAAGGCGTTCGTCGAGAACGAATAGCCGTTGATGACTTCGCTGCGCGACGCCTCGAGGGTCCAGTAGCGCATGTCGCTCGTGAGCTTCACCAGCGGCATCTCGGGAAAGTCGATCCAGTCGGGCGGCGCCTGGATGCCGCTGTCGAGGAAGTTCGAACTCGAAGCGTCGAAGAGGTTCTCGTAGTAGCCGCGCTCCATCGAACGCAGATCGGAAGTGTTCGGCTGGTTGCTCTTCAGGCTCTTGAGGATGAACTTGGTCTTCTCGTCGACGCGCCGATGGGTGCGCGGATCGCCGAGCACGTAGACGATCGACATCGGGATGAGCACGGTGATGATCGCCACCACCCCCAGCTGCTGGATGCCTGCCCCCTTGGGCGTATTCCCGTAGATCAGGCCACCGCGCCACGCGCTCGTGACCTCGACGGTGATCTTGGTGACGGCGACGCCGACCAGGGTGAGCGCCGCGTAGCCGAAGGAGGTCGCGTCGGCGTGCTGCCACATCGAGAGCCACGGCCCGACGCCCGGCGAAGACCAGAGCGACCACAGCACGCACATCGTGGCGAAGACCGCGACGGTGCCCGCCACCGACCAGGCCATGTCGCGCCAATCGACCTTCTTCGAGAGCGAGCGCCTTCGCCCCTTCCGTACTTCCCAGGCGGCATTGATCATCACCAGCACGCCGAGGATCGTCCAGAAGAGGGTGTCCTGGGCGGAGAAGTGCATGCCCCCCCGCAGCCAGTACGACTGGTAGGCGTGCAGGAACCAGGTCGCGATGAACGCCGCAGCAGAGCCCGCGACCACGGGCACCACGGCCCCCTTGTCGCGCAGCCGAAAGGCCACCGGCGTGTAGAAGATCTTCACCATGAAGTCCTTCCAGTAGATGTTCACGCGGCGCCAGTAGTCGGTGAAGCTGTTCGCGAGGAAGTAGTGGTTGTTCGTCGTCGGGAGGTTGAAGCCGAAGAGCAGGAGCAGGCCCACGATCATGTGGAACTGCCCGCTCACCCGCAGATACATCGCGAAGTTCGCGAGGATGTACTTCAGCAGGCTCCCGCCATCGGCCACCTGCGAGGCGTCGATGTAGAAGTGGTAATAGACGATGCGGTAGAAGACGAGGTGGAGGACCCCACGCGCCATCCACTGCAGGCCGCGTTGGTAGATGCGCAGCGCGTCATCGTTGTAGTAGTCGCGCCCGAAGTTCTTCCAATCGACGACGGGAAAGAAGGGGAAGAACGCGTTCGGCAGCATGAAGAAGTAGGAGAGCGTCTTCGCGACCGGCGGCCGCTCCTTCTCGTGCTGGATGTCGTACGCGTAGATGATCAGGCGGAACATGAAGAACGCGCCGAGCAGGGGCCAGACGCTCGCGAGGGCACCGTCGAACACGCCACCGCCGCGGGCGTACATGAAGGCGCCGCCCGTGGCGAACAACAGGGCCACACGCGCGCGATAGGCGATCGGGAGATGACAGAGCGCAATCAGCACGAGTCCCATGCCGATCAGCGGCACCGCCTGCTTCAACGCACCCGCGAGATCGAACCCCGCCGGCCCGATCCCCAGCACGTACACCACCGAGGCCAGCGATATCGCGCTGAAGAAGGGCAATCGCAGGCGCGCCGGCAGGAAGTGGTTCACCACCACGGCGATCCCGATCCACGGCAGGCACTTCTGGAAGGCCGGACTCTCGAATCGGTAACGAACGGCCGCAGCGATCACGAGGGCGAGCTGCACCACGACGAGTGCCATCTCGACCAACTGCTCCGACATGGTTTTGGGCGCTGCGGCTTTCGCTGCCGTCGCCTTTGCCGCCGCGAGTTTTCCCATTGCTTCCCTACAGCCCCATCATCGAAGCAATGAGCACGCGCTGGATCTCCGACGTACCCGAATAGATGCGGCTGCCCAGGGCATCGCGCACTTCGCGCTCCACCTCGGATTCGCGCATGTAACCCTGGCCGCCCTGGATGTGCATGGCGTCCTGGGCGGTCTGGATCCACGACTCGCTGATGTGCAGCTTCGCCATCGCGCTCTCGAGGAAGATGCTGCGCCCCTGATCGCGCAACCAGGCCGCGCGGTAGAGCAGGGCGCGCGCCGTTTCCGTGCGGATCTTCATGTCGACGATTCGCGAAGCGACCATCTGGAACTTGCCGATCGCCTGGCCGAACTGCTTGCGACTCTTCGCGTGCTTCACGCTCATCTCGACCAGGCGGTCCATCGCACCGACTGCGCTGGCGAGGATGCACGCGCGCTCCCAGGTCATCGAGTGGGTGAAGAGGCTCACGCCATCGCCTTCACTGGAGAGGCGGTTCTCGGCGGGCACCCGGCAATCGTCGAAGAAGAGATCCGACATCGGCGAGGTGCGGATGCCCATCTTCTCGACGTGGCCGGCGGTTTCGAAGCCGGGGGTTCCCTTCTCGACCAGGAAGGCGCTGATACCCGCCGGCCCCTTCTCGGGGTCGCTGGTGGCATACACGAGGGCGATGTCCGCCACGCTCCCATTCGAGACGAAGGTCTTGTTGCCGTTCAGGACGTAGTGGTCGCCGTCCTTGCGCGCGGTCGTGGTCAGCGCGTAGGCGTCGGAACCCGAGCTCGGCTCCGACATCGCGTTGCCACCGATCAATTCGCCGCTGCAGAGCTTGGGCAGATACTTCTTCTTCTGCTCTTCCGTCCCGAAGTGGAGGATCGGGATCGAGAGCGTCCACATGTGGGCGTTGATCGAGAAGACGAGGCCATTGTCGCGGCAGCCGTAGCCGAGGCGCTCGAGCACGCCGACTGTCGTCTGGGTGTCCTGCTCGAGGCCGCCGTATTCGCCGGGGATCGGCAGACCGTGCACGCCGGCTTCGGCGCACTGCAGCCAGCCCTTGTGGTTGAACTCGCCCTTCACGTCACGCTCGAGCAGGCCCTCGTTGAGCTCGCCCTTGGCGAGTTCTTCGATGCCCGAGCGCAGGTCCTTCTGTTCCTTCGTCCAACCGAAGTCCACGTGCGTCTCCCCCTGCCGCGTGTGGTGTGGTGAGTGGCCTGCCTAGCCGTTCTTCAGGCGTTGATAGTCGATCTTGTCCGTCGAGGTCTTCGGCAGTGATTCATGGAATGCGAACCGATCCGGCACCATGTAGACCGGCAATCGCTCCGAACAGAACTTCTTCAGCTTGATCATCGAGATCTTCTCCCCCGACACCGAGCTGATGTGGGCGTGGATCATCACCCCCGCATCGTCGTCGGGCAGGGCCACCACGGCGGCTTCCTCGATCTCTTCGTGGGCGTAGAGCGCGGTCTCGATCTCGCCGAGCTCCACGCGATAGCCCCGCTTCTTCACCATGCGGTCGCGTCGGCCGACGAAGCGGAAGTTGCCGTCGTCTTCTTCGATCACGATGTCGCCGGTGTGGTAGTACTCGCCGAGGAAGGCCTTCGAGGTCTGCTCGGGCAACTCCCAATAGCCGGTCAGGACGTTCGGGCCCTTGATGCAGAGTTCGCCTTCGCTGCCCTTTTCGACTTCCCGGTCATCGAGATCGATCACGATGCCTTCGAGCTGCTCGCACACCTTGCCGATCGGATAGGGCTCGGTGCGATCCTCGGGGATCGGTGGCACGACCTCGTAGTAGGTGCAGACGTTTGTCTCGGTGGGCCCGTAGAGGTTGAAGTAGCGCGGGTGCGGCCACTTCGCGTGCAGCGACCGAAGGTGCACGACCGGGAAGACCTCGCCAGCGAAGAGCACGGCGCGCAGCTTCGAGTAATCGTGGCTCTCGAGTTCACCGCGCTGGGTGAGCATCGTGAGGATCGACGGCGCCGAGTACCACACCGTGATGCCCTTCTCGGCGATCAGCGCCGCGAGCCCGAGCGGCTCCTTGCCGACGTCCTCCGGGACGAGCACGAGCTTCGCGCCCGACGAGAGCGGCGTATAGATGTCGAGGATCGAGAGATCGAAGTGGAAGGGGGCGTGCGAAGAGAAGACGTCACTCGTCCGGGGCTCGAAGGTCGCGAGGCACCAATCGACGAAGCTCGTCGCGTTCTCATGGGTGAGCATCACGCCCTTGGGTTTGCCCGTCGAACCCGAGGTGTAGAGGATGTAGGCGAGGTGGCTCATCGGCACCTCGCGACTCTCGGACGGTGTTGCGGGCTTCTGCTCGTCGAGGGCGTCGAGCATGCGCTCGAGGCCGCGTCCTCCGCCGGCTTCGTCGACTTCGAGCAGCGCTGGCACGCCGGCCAACTGCTGTAGCTCGGCTTCGAGCCACTCGCGGAAGCGGCCCTCGACGATCGCCGCCTTCACCCGGCAGTTGTCGAAGATGTAGGCATTGCGCGAAGCCGGCGCGGTCGGATCGACGGGCACGTACGCCGCCCCCGCCTTGAGCACACCCAGGATCGAAGCCACCGTATCGATCGTCTTGCGCAGATAGAGACCGACGCGGTCGCCGGCTTCGACACCTTCGAGCACCAGGCGGTCGCGCACGCGATCCGAAAGAGCCGCCAGCTCTCCGTACGTGATCGTCGCACCATCGGCCTGTTCGATCGCAACGGCCGCGGCGTTCTGCGCAGCACTCCGCTCGAAGTACTGATGCAGGTTCATCGCTCTTCTCTTCTTACAGCTTCGAGCAGACGAGCTTCGTGATGTCTTCGAGGGTGTTCATGTGGTCGACGCTGAGTTCGTGGGCGTCGAAGGAGCAGTCGAACTTCTCCTCCATGAACGAAACGAGCTGCATCACTGAAATCGAATCGAGAATGCCCATCGTCATGAGTTCGACCGCGTCGGTGAGTTCGTCGGGATCCTCACCGGGCAGGAACTCTTCGAGGATGTAGTTCTTGATCGTGGCCTTGACGTCTTCGGGGTTGGGCATCGGGGTTCCTTGGTTTCGACCATTCCGGCCGAGCCGTTCTCGGGGGCGGGTAGGCTAGCGGTACTCGATGAAGGCGCCGATCCCGCTCGTCCGGTTACGCGAAAAACCCGCAGTTCCGGGCCCTTCGCTCTGTTCTTTTCACGTCATCTCATGTCGGCTGTGAAAAGTCAGAGTTTAGGTCTTAAACGGCCCGTCGAGGCAAAACCCCTCAGCCGGGTTTCGCGTGCATAGGTGCGCGCTTGGGTGGGGAGTTGCGTTGCGCTGAGGAAGCGCCGTGCGAGGTCGCACCCGACGCAAGGCCATCGTACGCGTTCGAGCTCCCGAGATGGTGGATTCGGACCCCACCTCGTCTGCCGCAGCCGCACTCAGCCCTCGATGTAGCCGGCCAGGTAGCCCTCGAGCATGCGGGTAAGTTCGCGCATCAATCGCTTGCGCTGGGTCGGCCCCGCGCGTCGCGCCAGTGGCAATACGCCGCGCGACGCCTCCAACATGACCCTGGCGATCGCCTCGCGCTCCCCTCGCGAGCCCTCGACGCCGTAGGCGACCAGGCCGTCGGCGATCAGCCGGGTCTCGGCGGCGAGGCTCGCGGCGTCGACCTCGCGCAGGGCGGGTGAGCTCGACATCACGACGGCCAGCTCGGCGAAGCCCGGGCGCGAAACGAACATCCTCAAGTAGGCGTCGAGCAGGCCCCGGAGCCGTTCGCGCCACACCCCACCGGGCTGCATCTCGGTCGCGATCATCTCGAGCTGCTCGTCGCGCATGCGATCCGCCAGGGCCATCAACACCGCGTATTTGTTCGGAAAGTACTGATAGAGCGAGGCCACGTTGACCTCGGCCCGCTCGGCGATCGCGTTGGTGTTGAGGTCGTCGAAGCCGACCTCGTCGAGCAGCGAGGCCGTGGCGGTCAGGATGCGGTCGACGGTCTTCCGCGCCCGCGCCCCCGCCGGGCGTCTACGAGGCTCGAGGGGCTGGTGGGTCGACATGGTCTCCTCGAAATAAGTAAAAGCTTATTTTTGCGTTGACAGGGCCCGATGTCAAATGTAAGCATTGACTTGCATCTGATCCCCAACCGTCTCGCGACGGCCCGGAGGTATGTGATGAAGACGAACACGAAGAGATTGCTCGTCATCTCGATTGGCCTCGTCCTGCTGATGGTGGCCCTCGGCGAGTCCGGCACGTTCATGAGTCGGCAGTTCGAGACGGTGGCCCGCGCACAGGCGCCGACCGATCCGGAGACCCGCTTCATCGAAACGCGCTCGGGCCGTGTGCACATCCTGGACGTCGGCGAGGGATCGCAGACGATCCTACTGCTACACGGAACCGGGCGCAGCGTCGCGGACTGGCAGGAGGGGTTCGCTGAGCGCATGGCCCAGCGGTATCGGGTGGTTGCGATCGACTACTACGGGCACGGCGCGAGCGATCGCGCTCACCGCGGACGCTACGGCATTGCGCTCTGGGCCGAGCAGGCCGTCGATGTGCTCGACGCACTCGAGATCGAAGAGGTGGTCGTCGTCGGGCATTCGGCAGGCGGTTGTGTTGCAGCGATCCTCACCGCCGATCATCCCGAGCGCGTCGATCGAGCGGTCTTCATCGGTCACGGGATGGCGATGGATCCGGTGCAGGCGATTCCGATCATTCCGGGGCTCGGTGAAATCCACCTCGCCCGAACCGAGATCTTCAGCGACATCTTCTCGCCCGAGCACGAGCGACGCCTGGCCGCCGCCTATTCGATTCGCGGGACCCGCGCCGCTCTCCTGACCTTCCTTCGGCGCCAGTACACGATCGATGGTCTGCGCCTCGTCACCGGCACGTACGAGGAGATCCGGCAGCCGGTTCTCCAGGTGCACGGCACGGAGGATGCTTCGATCTCGCTCGAAGCCGGGCGCCGACTCGGCGAGCGCATCGGCGATTCGCGCTGGGTTCCGTTCGAAGGCATCGGTCACGACGTTCATGTCGAAGCCCCGGAACGACTCGCCGAGGTGATCGAGGTATTCATCCGCGGCGACGCGGATGTGAAGAGTCGATCGTAAACCCGGTGTGGGTTGCATTCGGCGGGCGATTCGCGGAGTCTGCAGCGCATGGCGAAACGGCTCGCGCTCGCGGCTCGACCCTTGTGGCTCCTGATCGCTCTTGGCGCAGTCGTCGGTTCGTTCGCGGCGCCCGCGGCGGCACGCCTCGATCCGCCGCCATGCTCCGCGGCTGAGCGCGAGGCCAATCCGATCGTTCCCCGCGAACACGGCCTGCGCGAAGACGTCGTGCACGACAACCGCTGTCGCCACCTCGAGGGCTCGGATTTCAGCGGCCAGGTGCTGCGCGGGACCGATTTCCAGAGCGCGAACCTCACGGGGGCGAGCTTTCGCGGGGCGACGCTGATCGATGTCGACTTCCGCAACGCCCGGCTCGGCGACGCCGAATTTCGCGACGCCAAGATCGACGGCGGGCTCTTCTGTGGCGCGAAGCTCAAGCGCGCCCGCGATCTCACCTTCATGGAAGTGGTGGGCAAGCCGCCGCGGTTCTGTTCGAAGACGACCCTCGACCGCGAGGTCTTCGATCCCGACAAGCGCGGTTGGCAGTACCAGAACTTCCACCAGTCGCGCTGGTCGCCCTGGGAGTTCATCACCCCCGCCGACATCGAAGTCGACGCCCGCTACATCCCGACCATCAAGGCGGGTGACGGCGCCCTCGAGACCATCGACTTCGGCATCACCCTGGTGGGTGCGCGTTTCACCCCGCTCGCGTACAAGCGCTACCGAGGCGACTACGAACGCGACAGCCGTTGGCACAACCACTGGATCCCCGACATGGGGTTCCTGCTCGACGCGGGCATCGTGGGCTTTCGGCGCGAACCCGTCATGGCGTTTTCGGCCGGCGTCTTCGTGCGGCCCATCAGCATCGTGAGTATCGAGACGGGCTTCATCTACGCGGGTCCGGTCGGCGATCTCTGGGACGTGCCGGAAACCGACCGCGGGCTCTTCATCTCGCTACGCCTCAACAGCCTCGAACTCGACGAGTTCCTGAGCGACGCGAGGCGGGCGCTGTTCGATCGCTGACGGTCGATGCGCTTCGTGGGTCGGCCGCTCAAGCGCTGCGCAGTATCGCCACGCCCCCGTTCTTCACGTACAGCGTGCAGCCGGATGGTGTCTCGGCGCGAACGGAAGAGCCGGTGGGATATCTGAGCCACGTTCCACGACCATGGTCGCCTCGCGAGTCCGAGAACACGCCGTCGAGAACGAAGAGTTCGGCCCCCATCGCGAACTCGCGATGCACGGGGCCGCAGTTCGGCTCCCAGCGCTCGAGCCTCGTCGTCTCTTCGACGTCGGGCTGGACGTAGAGCGCCTTGATTTCGATTCCCGGTTCCGCGGTGGCTTGCCAGGCGAGTGACTCCGTCTGGACCGCGACGTGGATTCGCTCGGGTTCCGCAGCTTGTCGCAGCTTCACGAAGAGGAGGCATCCGTCGCGGGAGAACGGCGCATGGCGGAAGCCTTCGGGGTTCAGCAGATAGGTGCCAGCAGGCCAATCGCCGTGCTCATCCGAGAACACGCCTTCGAGCACGAGGATCTCTTCACCCTCGGGATGGTCGTGCGCGGGAAAGGAAGCCCCTGGCTCGTACCGCACGATCGACGTCACCTGCCCGGACTCGGCCGGTCCGACCCGATGGAGACGCTTGCGCACCACCCCGGAGCCGGGACTGCTCGTCCACTCCATCGATTCGCTCTCGAGAACGATCGGGATCGATAGATCCCCGTTCAGCGGCGCATCGCTCTGGCTCGTCATTCCGTTTCCTTCCCGTCGAATCCAGGGTGGCAACCCGACGCTCGGGTACGCAAGGGCGCCTTCGGCAGCCATTCCCCACAGAATCCTTCCTAGAACGATTCGAAGTGGATCGCACCCGGATCGATCCCGCGCTCGAGGAGGTCGCCCTCGAGCTGCGCCATGAACCCGGCGGGACCACACAGGAAGATCTCGCATTCGTCGAGCCGTGTGATCGAGTCGAGCAACGCGAGATCGACACGTCCCGTACTGTGGCAGCGGCCCGCTTCGAGGTCGCCTTCCCCCGGCCGGCTGTAGCGAATGTGGTGCTTCGCATTCGGCATCGCGCTCAGGGTGCCATGCAGCTCGTCAGCGAGCGGATGGTGTCGAGCGTCCCGCACGCCGTGCACCAGCGTGACGGGCTGCTCGGGACGTTCGTTTCGAATGGCGTGAAGCATCGAAGCGAGCGGTGTGATGCCGATCCCGGCTCCAACGAGGAGAATCGGACGCGTGGTCGGCGTCGCCTCGAGGTCGAGGGAGAACGCGCCGCTCGGCGCCTCGGCTCGCAGGCTCGCCCCCACTGTGAAGGCGTCGTGGAGGTAGCGGGATACGAGCCCGCGCTCTTCGCGCTTCACCGTGATGCGGTAACGAGGCGACCCGGGCGCATTCGAAAGCGAATACGTCCTTCGAACCCTTGCGGTCGCATGGCCGGGCTCGAGTTCGATCGGAAGATGCTGCCCGGGTTTCCAGGCCGAGACGGCCCTTCCATCTTCACGCTCGAAGTAGAACGAAACGGCATCGAGGCTATCTTCCACGCGGTCGACCAGGTGAAGCACCTGCTCGTCCTCCTCATTCGCGCTCCAGCGAAGTGGCAACACCCCACGTTGCTCGACCACTTCCCGGATCGTGAAGTGCACCAGGCGTTGCGCACCCGGATATCGAACGGGATCGGGTGGATTCCAGTCGACGCGGGTTTCCCCGGTCAGTTGCAGCAGGCTCCCCTTCTCGAAATCGACGAAGAGCAGGCCGGCACGCGGGTCGAGCAGGAGATTGCCGAGGGTGTTGAAGTGATTGTTGCCGGCGTAGTCGGGAAAGACGAGTTCGCGCTCCGAGACCACCTCGACGAAACCCGGCGGACCTCCACGGTGGGATGCATCCATTCCGACGCTTCTCCCCTCGGATCGCCTCGACGGGCCATCTCCCGGATGTCCCGACGCGATGAAGAAAGTGTCGGCCGATGTGATCCAGTCGCGGTGGTCCTTCGAGAGCGAATCACTGCGCCGGGGGGTGACGGAGGTGGTCTCGGGTGTCGCAGTTCGCCACCGGCGCACGCGGATGTGCTGTGGACAGTTGCCGAAGCTCTGATCGACTTCGACCGAGAGTGTGCTCGGTGTCGAGAGCAGCACGAAGCCGTTCACCCGGTTGCGACGGCGCGTGTGAAGCTCGATCCCGAGCAAGCCGACATCCGCACCCGGTTTCAACTCACCCGAGAGTGCATCGCCGGAGCGCGGAGATGTGTCGATGTCGAGCCGCCGATCGTCCGGGATCGAAATGAAACCCGGCGACCCGGCGAGCACCGTCGCCCAGGGGCGGTCGCGCGCATCGCGTGCGGCCGCCACCAGGAAGGGCAGCTGTCGATAGAACTCGATGTGCTCGCCGAGCAGGAAGGGACGTACGACGCGGCGCGCCCACGGTTCGATCTCTTCCCGCACCCCGAGCACCGACTGGATGCGCCGCTCCCCTTCGTGAAAGGGCGACCCGGTGTCTGCGTGTCGCTGTGCCGCTTCCATCAGATGGACTCGGGAGGCAGCGGCACGGCGACGAAACCGGGGAGCTTTTCGAGGCGTTCGATCCAGGCTCTCACGTTCGGAAAGTCCTCGAGGGTCACGCCGACCGCGGGTGCCATCGCGATGTAGGAGTGGTTCGCGATGTCGGCGATCGTCGGCCGATCGGCGGCCAGGAAATCCCGGTCGGCCAGATGCGCGTCGAAGATGGCCAGGGTGTCGCGTGCTCGATCGCGAACTTCATCGGCATCGCCGGGGGCGTCGAACAACGCGATGATCCACGCGCGCGCGGGGCCCTCCGCGACGTTCGTGCTGGCGGTGGCGAGCCATTCCTGCACGCGCGCCTCGCCTTCCGCATCGACGGGCAGCCAGGTGCCGCGGCCGAACTTGCGCGCGAGGTAGACGAGGATCGCGCTCGAATCGCGCACGACGATCTCGCCATCGACGAGGACGGGAACCTGGCCGAAGGGATTGCGCTCGAGGAACGCCGGCTGTCGGTGCTCGCCTCCGCCGAGGTCGACGTCGACGAGTTCGTGCTCGACGCCGAGCAGGGAGAGCAGGTTGCGGATCTTGTGTGCGTTGCCGGAAAGGTGGAAGTCGTACAGGCGGATCATGGATTCGGTCTCCTGGTAATCGCGCGGCATCGTGCCGGGCGTGGGTTGCGGGTCAGGAGAGCAGGAGTCGTGCCATTTGGTGGGAGGTCGCTTTTCCTTTTTAAAGACAGCAAGTTGCGGAAGATCTCGCTTGAGCACGAGGGCACGAAAATTCGTCGAATCACGAAATATCCCACTCGAGTGACGAGATTTCGTAGAATCGATCGTCGTGAAAGCCTCCTACCCCCACCTGCGCGATCTCCTGCTCGGCCTGGCCGAGGCGCGTCAGCCCGACGAGTTGTTGGCCCACATCACTCGCGAGCTCTGCGACCAGGAAGACGTCGCCCTTGCGCGGATCTGGATCATGGCGCCGGGCGATCAATGCGACACATGCCCGATGCGAAGCGAGTGCCCCGGCGCGGTCGACTGCCTTCATCTGCGCGCCAGCGCTGGACACGCCCGGGCCTCCGACGACGATTGGTCGCGCATCGATGGCAGCTTCCGGCGCTTTCCGATCGGCGTACGCAAGATCGGCCACGTCGCCGAGGTGGGGGCGCTCTGCGTCGAAGACATCGAACAGGATGATCGTTGGATCGCACGACCGGACTGGAGTCGCGAAGAGGGCATCCGAGGCTTCGGCGGCGCGCCACTGTTGTGGCGCGACGAGCTCCTCGGCGTGCTGGGCGTGTTCACGCGTTCGCCCTTCTGCCCCGACACGGTGGCGTGGCTTCGAATCATCGCGGATCACGCGGCCGCCGCGCTCGCGACGTCGCGCGCCTTCGAAGAGGTGGAGCGTCTGCGCGATCAGCTCGCGATCGAGAACGAATACCTGCGCGAGGAGGTCGACGAGTTCAAGGCACCCCACGGCATCGTGGGTGAGAGCCCCGCGATGCGTGCGGTGCACGAGCGGATCGCCCTGGTGGCCGAAACCGAAGCCACGGTGTTGATCCAGGGTCCGTCGGGAACGGGGAAGGAGCTCGTTGCGCGCGAGATCCACAAGCAGAGTCGACGCAGCGATCGACCGATGATCCAGGTCAACTGCGCAGCGATTCCGAACGAGCTCTACGAGAGCGAGTTCTTCGGCCACGTCCGCGGAGCGTTCACCGGGGCCACCCGCGATCGGGCGGGAAAGTTCGCGGCCGCCGACGGCGGAACACTCTTCCTCGACGAGATCGGGGAGATCCCCCTCGAACTCCAGAGCAAGCTGCTTCGCGTTCTCCAGGAAGGGACCTACGAGCGCGTAGGCGAAGAGCATCCCCGCAGAGTCGACGTCCGCGTCGTGGCCGCGACCAACCGCGACCTGCGAGAGGAAGTCGCGGCGGGGCGTTTTCGCGAGGATCTCTTCTATCGGCTGGATGTCTTTCCGATCACCGTGCCGCCACTGCGAGAGCGTCGGCAGGACATCGTTCCCCTCGCCGAGCACTTCATTCATGCGGGTTCGGCGCCGACGAAGGGGGGGCGCCCGCGGCTTTCGAAGGCGGACCGCGAGTGGCTCGAAGCCCAAGATTGGCCGGGCAACGTGCGCGAGCTGCAGAACACGATCGAGCGCGCGCGCATCAGTTGGCGCGGGGGGGCCCTGCGCTTCGAAGTGAGTCGCCGCCCGCGAGGCCGGGGGACCGCAGCGGCGACCGAACCGCCACTTCCCGACGTGTTGACCGATGAGCAGCTCCGCGAGTTCGAGAAGGAGAACCTCCGGCGCGTGCTCGTCGAGACGCGGTGGAAGATCGCGGGGCCGGGGGGCGCCGCGGAGCGGCTGGGCATCAAGCCGACGACCCTGGCGTCGAGGGTGCACAAGTTCGGAATCGAACGGCCCGTCGAGTAGTCGAAGTCAGAACGATACGTAGAGCCGAGCGCCGAGCGCGTCGTCCATGCGAGAAGGCAGGAAAGCGCCCCGGCTCGAGACGCGACCGTCGCGACCGCGTGTCTCGAAGGTCAGGAGATCGAACGGCCCCCAGGTGTCGAACCAGCCGACGGTGGCTCCCACCGCGAGTCCCAACAACACGTCCGAGCCCCAATGACGATCGGAGGACACGCGGAGCACGCCGGTCGCGAGAGCTGCGGCCACGCCCACCGCGCACGGTGCGCGTCGCGCCCACGGATCGTCGCCCCAGGCGTTGCGTCGCAGAGCGTGTGAACACGCGACACCTGCGCCCGCCGCCGCGATGCTCGCATGGCCACTGACGAAACTCTTCAGTCGACCACGCCGGTTGCAGCGCGCATCGCTCGGGGGGCTCCCGTCGCAGGTGCGGGCGAACGGGCGCTCGCGCCCTGCGGCGAGCTTGACGGCTTCGGTCACGAAGAGGGTCAGGCCCAACGACTCGATCGTATCGGTCGCCATGTCCCAGGCCTCGCGACAGTTGCGGTTGCGATGGAAGTGCGCGCCGATCGTGGCGGCGGGCAGAATCGCGCTGCTGAGCCCCAGGGTGAAATCACTCGCGCGGTCCGCGTCCTTTCTCGCGCTGCTCGAGCCGAGTCGAAGTCCGTCGCGAATTCCGGTGTCGAAGCCGTTCGTGCGAGACCAGCGCCGCTCGGGGTCGACGCCGAAATCGAGCGCGGCGACGCCGCCGAAGTACAGGAGTCCGTTGAAGAGGTCGAGGTTCGCGTCGGAGGTGAGCGACCACTCGTGCACTTCGGGGTCGTCCCGACACGAAAACCAGGAAGCATGCTCATCGGCCCGGGCGCTCATCGGCCCGACGATCAACGCGAAGCCGAATGCGACTGCGGGTGCAACGAGGAGCCTCGCGCGCTTCCGATCGATGTTCACTTCCCACCCCACATGCTGGACCCGACTCTGCGTGGCCGCGCTCGAGGCGTCAAGCGGGGCGGCACGAGAAACGGTTCTCCGCGACTCGGCTATGCTGCGCATGTCGATTCGAGCCCAACCGCCCGCAAGCCATCCGAATCGCAGAGTCGAGTTCCGAGTCCACTTCGATGTCGAATTCACCGAAGCGAGAAGAGCGCCGCGTCCGGGCAGTTGCCGCCGCGACCCTGGGCCTGGTGATGTGCGGCCACACGCTGCTCGAGACCGCGCGCGACGCGTTGTTCCTCGCCAACATCGCGGTCGAACATCTCCCGTGGGTCACGATCGCCATTGCGCTGCTCGCCCTGGCCGCATCGCGCGGCTCGGGACGCGGTGACAATCGAATCGCATTGATCGGTCTGCTCGCGGTCGCCGTGTCGGGCACCCTCGTACTGTGGTCACTCGTCGTGGCTACCTTCGGGTGGAGCTATTACGCGCTCTACGTCTGGTCGGGCGTCATCACGACCTTGATCACCGTACGTTTGTGGTTGTTGCTCGGCGATCTGTTCACGATCACCCAGGGCAAGCGCCTCTACGCCGCGATCGCAATGGGGGGATCGGTCGGCGCGCTCGTCGGGGCCGGACTTGCGGCGATCCTGGCGCCCCTGATTCACGGCGAGGGCCTGTTGCTCGCCGCCGCCGCGTCGTTCGCCTTGAGTGCGTGGGGGCCCTGCTTCCAATTGGCTTCACCCGACCCCGATCCGATGACGGGAGATCGCAGGGCCGCGGCCGACGCATCCGGCGTTGCGCAGAGCGTCCAGCGCGTGTTGGCAAGCCCATATGCCTGTCGCGTTGCGCTGCTGGTGATGATCGGTGGCGTGACCCTGACCCTCGGTGACTACCTCTTCAAGAGCGTGCTCGCCGAGGAGGTGGCTTCCGATCGTCTCGTCGTGTCGCTATCGCGCATCTATCTCGGACTGAATGTGCTCTCGATCGCGATGTTGGCGCTGGGCGTCACTCCCATCGTCCGAAGGCTCGGCGTCGATCGATCCCTCGCGGTTCTCCCGGCGTTGATTGCATTGGCGGGGTTCGGTGTCCTGGCGGGCGGAGCCCTCGCGGCGACCGTGTTCTTGAAGCTCTCCGACGGGACGCTTCGCTACTCCCTCCACAAGACCGCCTCGGAACTTCTCTACCTTCCGATGTCGTCGAGCCAGCGCGCGTCGGTGAAGTCCACCCTCGATATCGTCGGGCAGACGACCGCCAAGGCTGGCGCTTCGATCTTGATCCTGGTGCTCGTGCTGCTCCCCGATGCGCGCATGGTGGTTGCGGGCGCGGTGGTCATCGCGGCACTCGTCTGGCTCGCGCTGGCATTGCGGCTGCGTACCGCCTACCTGGACGTCTTTCGTCAGACGCTGACCGAGGGCATGATCGAAACGTCGATCGATCATCCCGAACTCGACCTCGAATCCGCAGGGTCGCTGATCCGTGCGCTCAGTGGAAACGATGTGCGCCGCGTGATGGCATCGCTGCGAATCCTGACCGAGCGCGGTCACGTCGATCTGATTCCGACACTGATCCTGTACCACCCCTCCCCCGAAGTGGTCGTGCAAGCACTCGATACCTTCGCGCGGGTCAGACACGAAGGCGTGCTCGACCTCTACGACCATCTGATCGACCACGAAGACGCCCGGGTGCGCGGTGCCATCGTGCGTGCCCGTTGGGTTCTCGAGCCGGATGCGGAAGGGCTCGAGGCCATGCTCGACTGGGATTGCCTCGTCGTCAAGCTTTCCGCGGCGGCCGGGCTTCTCGCCGCAGGAAGGGTCGGTGCCGAAACCATGCGCGCCTACCTCGACGAGGCGGCAAGCTACGAGACGAACTCGCCCCTGATCGCGGCCGCTGCGACGGCCCAGCTCAGCTATCACCCCGTCTATCGCGACGTGTTGTTGCAGATGTGTCGGGGAGACGATCCGGAGGCCGCCGATCTCGCGATTCGTGCCATCTGTGCCAGCGAGGACAGTTGGTTCACTCCGCATCTCGTGTCGTTGCTGGCCGATCGGCGAGTGCGCGACGGCGTGCGCCGGACGCTCGTGGAACGCGGTGACGAAGCGCTCCAGGTGTTGGCCGAACGCCTGGTCGACCCCGAGACGCCGATCGCCGTGCTGCGACACATTCCGCGCACGATCTCCGGATTTCGGACGCCGACGGCTGCGGAGGTCCTGATCGGCGCGTTGCCGAAGATCGAAAGCGGGATGGTGCGCTTCAAGCTCCTGCGTGGTCTGGAAACACTGCTACTCGGTCGTGGCGTCGGGCGGGACGTACGCGATGGACTCAGCGCGATGGTCGATACGTCGGGTATCCGCAAGGAGTTCGAGCGTACCCTCGAACGTTCGCTCGACCTGCTGCAGCTCGAAGCCGAGTTGGTCCGTGCGCAAAGGGAGCAGGTCGAACGCGCCACGGTCGGCGGAGAACTCCTCGTCGAGTTGCTGGGAGACAAGCGCGAACTGGCCACCGGTAGGCTCTTCGTGCTGCTCGGGCTGATGTACCCGAACGAGGATTTCAGGAGCATCCAGAGCGGGCTCTCGAACTCCGTCGCCGCGAGTCGCGCGAGCTCCGAGGAGCTGATTGAAAACCTGCTCGCCCGTCCCATCGCGAACAGCATGTTGGGGCTGGTGGGGCGAGGAGATGCGGCCGAGCTGCTTGGAATCGCATCCCCGGCGCGAGCGGAGCGACGCATCCCCTATGGCGCAGCGCTGCAGATGTTGTTGGACGACGACAGCCACTCGATTCGCGCCGTCGCCCTCTACCACTCGGGCGAGATCTGCACGCATTGCAGCCCCGAAGATCTTCCCGATGCGATCGTAGACCCGAGTGCGCCGCCCGAACACGAGGCCCGGTCGCTCCGGGAACGCGCGGCCAACCTGCTGCGGGATCTGGCCGATCGACGTGGACGGGGGAGGGCGCGAGAGGCGACACCCGTGGGAGCCGGCTGACGATGCAGCGGCTGCCCCTCGTTTCTCCCCTGGATCGCGCCCTGTTCCTGAAGGCACAGCCCTACCTCGAAGGTGTCGAATCGAACGTCCTCGCCGTCGTCGCTTCGTACTCCGAAGAGCGCGAGTACGCGCGCGGCGCGTGGATTCGCAAGGCGGGTGAGCCGGTCGACCGCGTCTGCTTCCTGGGTTCGGGCCGGGTCGAAGTGGTGCACACGATCGACGATTCGCCCTGGGCCCGCACGATCGAAGCGCCCGGTGCGATCGGGATGGCGCATCACTTCGGGAAGATCCCCGAGACACCCGCAGTCCAGGCCCTCGATCGTACGATCTGCATCGAGGTCGAAACTCCGGATTTCACGCAGATCATGGAAGACCATTTTTCCCTGCTGCTGCAGATGGCCCGGGCCACCGCCGATCACATCCTGTTGAGCATTCGCGATTCGGGCACCCGGCGCGTCGCGGAGGAAGGTTTTGCCGAGGCGGATCGCACCGAAACTCCGGCGCAGCTCGATCTCGTTCAGCGGCTCGGGCGTGCCAAGCGGATGCCGTTCTTTCGCGGAGTCAATCTGACGGTGCTCGGTGAACTGATTCGCTTCGATCCGCCCAGGCGGGTCCCGGCAGGCGAAGTTCTCTGGAAGGCGGGTGACCCGATCGACTGCATGGTGCTGGTGCTCGATGGTCGATTCGAATCGCAGGGGGCTTTCGGCTCGAGCGTGGCCCCGGCGGGCTCGACCCTCGGAGCGTGGGAGATCCTGCTGAACGGGCCTCGGATCGAGGGATGGGTCGCCACCGAGGCCTCGCGCGTTCTCACGATCCACCGCGAGTTCTTCATCGATGTCCTCGAAGACCACTTCGAGTTTGCGCTCGGGTATCTCGCGCAGGTCTCCCGACGCCTGATCGAGGAGTTGGAGCATCCACACCGGTTGGGCACCGGAGGTGACGGCTCGTGAAGTCGGGTCTGCTGCGATCCCTGTTCGACGTTCGTCCCGACGAGCGGCGCATCGCCGTCTTGATGTGCACGTACTTCTTCCTGGTGATCACGTCGTTCTGGATCCTGAAGCCGATCAAGAAGACGCTGTTCATCGGTCACTATGCGGACGCCGGATTCGATGCGTTCGGCCTCCGTTTCGAGGCGCCCGAAGCGGAGCTGCTCGCCAAGGTGCTCAACATGGTGGTGGCTGCGATTGCCGCGGCCGCCTTCTCGGTGATGTCGCAGCGCCTTCGGCGACAGCAGTTGACCTACGCGTTCTCGCTCTTCTTCGTCGTGGGCTATGCCGCGTTCGCGGTGGGACTGAGCGAGCCGTCCGGGCTCGCCGTCTGGAGTTTCTATCTCTTCGGTGATCTGTTCAGCACGCTCATGGTGGCGACATTCTTCTCCTTCATGAACGACAGCGTGTCGTCCGATGCCGCGAAGCGGCTCTACGGGATCGTGGGGTTCGGCGGGGTGGCGGGAGGCGCGTTTGGTGCCAGCATCGTCGCCGTCTGGATCCAATCCCTATCTCTGGGCGCCTGGCTGCTGGTGACTACCGTGTTGGCCGGCGTGATCGTCTTGATCGCTCGTGCGGCTGCGGCCGCCATCCCCGTCGAAACGAGGGAACCCGATGCCACTTCGAGCGACCCCGGGCCCGCCGTTCCCGGCAACCCCGCGCTGGCCGGAGCGCGGTTGGTGTTTCGTTCCAGCTATCTCTTGTCCATCGTCGCGATCGTGGGTCTGTACGAACTCGTTTCGACCGTGGTCGACTTCCAGTTCACCAGCGCGATCGTGGCGTTCTCGGAATCCGAGTCCGCCCGGGGGCAGAATTTCGCGAACTTCTATGCCGCCACCACCTGGCTCTCGATGTTCGTTCAGCTCTTCATGACCAGCTTCGTGATGCGTCGTTTCGGCCTTGCGACTGCGCTGCTCGTCCTGCCTTGTGCGATCGCAATGGCGTCCACCGGCTTCCTCCTCGCACCGACGCTCCTGTTGGGTGGCCTGCTCACGGTGGCCGACAACGGGTTCAGCTACTCGATCAATCAATCTTCGAAGGAAGTGCTCTACGTCCCCACGACCGCGGAAGAGAAGTATCAGGCGAAGGCGTTCATCGACATGTTCGTTCAACGCTTCGCCAAGGCCCTCGGTGTGGGGCTGAGTCTCATCGTGGCGAATGTCTTCCAGGGCCCGGAGGGGATTCGTACGCTCTCCCTCTTCGTGATTCCCGTGCTGGGCGTATGGGGATACGCAGCCCGCAGCGCCGGACATCGATTCAGGGAGCTGGAAGCCCGGGGTGAGCCCGGAGGAGGCAAGGGTGCGAACTGAGATTGCCCTTCATGTGGCGATCGCCGTGGGGATCCTGTTCTCGTTGGTCACGATCACCACGACCAGCCGGGCCGGATCGGATGGAGTCGAAACCGAGGTCGAAGTCGCAGCCAGCGAGCGCTATCAGGCCGGTCGCGTGCATCGCTTCGCGCTCGGCGGCGGGTATCGCGATCTCTGGGAGACGAAGATCCGACTCCCGGTGCTCGATCTCGCGCGGGAGGGAGGAGGGCTCGAGCCCACGCGGCGCTTCGGCGGGTTGCAGACCGCGGTGCTCGGCTTCAAGGGGGCCGATGGCCGGGCCTATAGCTTTCGAGGCACGGACAAGGATCCTTCGGCGGTCCTCGACTCCCTGTTGAAGGACACCGTCGTGCAGACGGTGGTGCAGGACCAGATGGCCGCACAGCATCCGGGGGGGCCACCCGCAGCCGGAGTGCTCACGGCCGCAGCAGGCGTGCTGACGGTTCGCGAGCGCATGGTCGTGATGCCCGACGACCCGCGACTCGGGACGTTCCGCGAAGAGTTCGCGGGCATGGTGGGGACGTTCTTCGAGTACCCGCTACCCGCCGAAGGCGAGCGACCCGGCTTTCACGGCGCGACGGAGATCATCGATCACGAGGCGCTCTACGAACGGCTCGCGGCGGGCAGCGAAGACGAGGTCGACGTGGAGGCGTTCCTGCGCGCCCGCCTTCTCGATCTCCTGCTCGGCGACTTCGACCGCCACCGCAAGCAGTGGCGTTGGGCACGACTCCCCGGGAACCCGCGGTGGCAGCCGATCCCCGAAGACCGCGACATGGCGTTCGTGCGTTACGACGGCTTCGGACCGCGTATCGCAAAGATCTACATCCCCATCCTCCAGCGATACGACGAGACCTATCCCTTCATCAAGGGGTTGACGCTCCACGGCTGGGAACAGGATCGCTGGTTGCTGCCGCGGCTCAGCTGGCAAGAGTGGCTTCCCATCGTCGAAGACATCCAGGCCCGGATCTCCGACGGCGTGATCGACGAAGCCATCGCGGCGCTTCCTGCCGAGTATCGAGAGCTCGATGGCGCCCGCATGCGCGGCGCGATCGTAGGGCGACGCGATCGCTTGCACGAGGCGGCGCGCGCGTTCTACGAGCATCTCGCCCGCGAGGTCGACGTACAGACCTCGGATGCGTCGGATGAGGTCTCCGTGGTGCATCACGAAGATGGCCGCATGACGGTGACCGTGAGCGATCCGGGGCAGGGCGACGCCGACGCTCGAGTCCACTTCGAGCGCACTTTCGTCGGGAGCGAGACGAAGGAGGTTCGGCTGTACCTGCGTGGCGGTCGCGACGTCGTCCGCGTCGAGGGGCATCCGAAGGGGCCCGCACTGCGCATCATCACCGGAGACGGCGAGAAGACGATCGACGACAGCGAGGCGGGTCGGACGCGCGTGTACGACGAGGCGTCGACGGCGCAGGTCACATCGGGTCGCGGCACGACCGTCGAGCGCAAGGCCTACACCCCACCTCCATCCGATTCGGGCTTCGTGGATGTCGAAAACGTTCCACCGCGCGACTGGGGCTCCGACACGATCCCGCTACCCGAGTTCGGCTACGAAAAGGACGTGGGTGTGTTCATCGGAGCCGCTGTGTCCCACACCCGCTACGGCTTTCGAAAACACCCGTGGAGCAGCAAGCACACGTTGGCCGCGGGCTATGCCACCGAAGCCCGGAAGGCGCGCGTCCGATATCGCGGACAGTTTCGCCCCGAGAACTCGAAGCGGCTCTTCGAACTTGACCTCGACTATTCCGGGATCGAAGTGATTCGCTTCTACGGCTTCGGCAACGAAACCGATGACGATGACTCCGACCGATCCTTCCGCGTACGCAATCAATCGTTCCGTGTGTTGCCGAGCTTCTCGGTCCCCCTCGTCGACGAGAAGCTTCGCGTTCACGCCGGGCCCTTCCTCCGATACTCCCACACCTCCAGCGGTCGGCGTCTGATCGACGAACTCGAACCGTACGGCGATGGTCGCTTCGGTGGGGTGGGAGCGACCGCCAGCATCCGGTTCGACACGCGGCGGTCCATCTCGACCGAGCACGAATCCCTGGAGTTTCCGTTCAGCGACAACCCCGCCGCGGGCTATCCGACCCGGGGGTTCCTGTTCGAACTCGCGGGGAGCGTGAGTCCACCGGTCTGGGACGTGGAGAAGACCTACGGGCTCCTCGATGCGTCGATCTCCGGCTACCTGTCGTTCGGTGAACGGGCCCGCGCGACCCTGGCGATGCGGGTGGGGGGGCGCGAGACGTTCGGGCGGACACCGTACTTCGATGCGGCCTACGTGGGCGGCGGCCGGTTCTTCAGCGGCACCGCGACGGACCGCGGCTATCGCAGCCGGCGTTTCGCCGGAGACACCTCTCTCTACGCCAATACCGATGCGCGTCTCGTGCTCGGCCGCATCAAGTTGATCGTGCCGGGGGACGTCGGTGTGCAGGCGTTCTTCGACCTGGCCCGCGTCTTCCTCGACGACGACAAGGCGGGTC
>JANQEL010000291.1 GCA_028278345.1 Myxococcota bacterium | reverse complement strand
CAGCGCGGGAAAGCGCAAGGCGTGGACGAGATGGATCGACGCACCGTTCAGCCGCGCCAGATCGATGGCGCGCTCGACTGCGGCTTCGGAAAGCGGTGAGAAGTCGGTCGGAACGACGATGCTGCTGATTGGATCCATCCATGCCTCCGGCGATTCGGGAATTTCGGTGCGAGCGCGAACGACGCCCACCTCGGGGGGGTCGGCCACGCCCCCCAAGTGTATGCCCGCTTTCGCCCTGTCCACACCCGCCCGAAAACGTGAGCGACGAATTCCTTCGGGCATGACCGAGGGTTTTCCCCATTGCACGACTTGCCACGCGGGCATGCGCGCGCATCGATTCGGTGCACTTCTGCGCGCACGCCCCGACGACGTCAATTGAGAGCAGCCCATTGAAGAGCCCTTCGGTCGCCATCCGCAGCCCTTCGACCCGATCTCCGCGTTGCGAAACCGCGGCCGTAGCTACGGCTACGCCCACGATTCCGCGCCTTGATCTCGGGCCGAATGACTACGGCTGGCTCGGTCAGGGCTCTCCAATGGGCTGCTAGGATCGAAGCCGGTGTCGAACCCTCCCCCCGATCCCCGACCGAAGACCGGCAAGGGGCCCGCAGAAGGCCCGGGCCCGCCCTTCTTTCCGAGGGGCGACCGCACCCTCTGGCTCGGCCTGATCGGCATCTGGGCCGCGTTCCTGCTCGCCCAGCTGTGGTGGAGCCAGACCCAGGTCGACACGATCCCCTACAGCGAGTTTCTCACCCTGCAGAGCGAAGGCCGGGTCGAGGATCTCACGATCGGGAGCGATTGGATCACCGGGCGCTACGTCGAACCCAAGGAGGACGAAGCCGCCGAGTTCCGCACCGTACGAGTCGATCCCGATCTGGCGAACGAACTCGAAGGTCAGGGTGTCGCGTTCAGTGGGCGCATCGAAGAGACCTGGCTCACCAACCTGCTCTCCTGGCTCCTTCCCCTGGGCCTGCTCCTCGTCTTCTGGATGTTCATGTTGCGCCGGATCGGCCCGGGCGGCGGCATGGGGGGTGGCCTCATGGGCGTGGGCAAGAGCAAGGCGAAGATCTACGCCGAAGAGGAAGTGAAGGTCACCTTCGACGACGTCGCGGGAGTCGACGAAGCCAAGGAAGAACTCGAAGAGATCGTCGGCTTCCTGCGCGACCCGAAGCGGTACGGGCGCCTCGGTGCGCGGCTGCCGAAGGGCATCTTGTTGGTCGGCCCGCCGGGTACGGGGAAGACCCTGCTCGCGCGCGCGGTGGCCGGCGAGTCGCGCGTACCCTTCTTCTCGATCAGTGGCAGTGAGTTCGTCGAGCTCTTTGTCGGGGTGGGCGCCGCGCGCGTGCGCGACCTGTTCGAACAGGCGCGCAAGGAGGCGCCGTGCATCATCTTCATCGACGAACTCGACGCGCTCGCGCGCGCGCGGGGCATCGGGCCGATCAGCGGTGGCCACGACGAGAAGGAACAGACCCTCAATCAGCTGTTGGCCGAACTCGACGGCTTCGATCCGAGCGAGGGGGTTGTGCTGCTCGGCGCGACCAACCGCCCCGAGATCCTCGACCCCGCGCTGCTGCGCGCCGGGCGCTTCGATCGACAGATTCTGGTCGATCGCCCCGACAAACCGGGGCGCATCGCGATCCTGAAGGTGCACCTGCGCAAGATCGACCTCGCGCAGACGATCGACCCCGAAGCGATCGCGGCACTGACTCCGGGCTTCACCGGTGCCGATCTTGCGAACCTCGTGAACGAGGCCGCGCTGCTCGCCACGCGCGAGCGCGCGAAAGAGGTTTCGATGGACCACTTCTCGCGGGCCATCGAACGCATCATCGCCGGGCTCGAGAAGAAGAACCGCCTGCTCAACCCCCACGAGCGGCGCGTCACGGCCTATCACGAAACCGGCCATGCCCTGGTGGCGCGCGCACTGCCCGGCAGCGATCCGGTGCACAAGGTGTCGATCATTCCGCGCGGCATCGGTGCGCTCGGCTACACGATCCAGCGCCCGATCGAAGATCGCTTCCTGATGTCGCGCGCCGAGCTGCTCGACAAGATGACGGTGCTGCTCGGGGGTCGGGCGGCCGAAAGCATCGTATTCGACGAAGTGTCGACCGGCGCGGCCGACGATCTCGCCAAGGCGACGGACATCGCTCGCTCGATGGTCACGCGTTACGGCATGGACGACGGCCTCGGCATGGTCTCCCTCGAGAGCGAACGCGCGGCGTTCCTCGAGCCCACCGTGCCCTTTGCCGTCGGACAGCGACACTATTCGGAAGAAACCGCGCGCGAGGTCGACTGCGCCGTGCGCACCCTCGTGCAGCAGGCCTTCGAGCGCGCGGTCGGGCTGCTCGAGAAGCACAGCAAGGCCCTCGAAACGACGGCCGAGCGCCTGCTCGAAGTCGAGACCCTGACCGGGGATCAACTCCCGCAGCTCCTACCGGGCGACGAAGGGGAAACGAGCCCGGTTCGCGATGCCTGAAACGGGCGAAGCCCAGGCGCTACGCCGGAGCCTCACCCTCTGGCAGGTCGTGCTCTACGGCCTCGGCACCACCGTCGGCGCCGGCATCTATCTGCTGATCGGCGAGGTCGCGCGCACGACGGGGATGGCGGCCCCTGCGGCCTTCCTGCTTTCTTCGCTGCTCGCGGGCATCTCGGCGCTGAGCTTCGGTGAACTCGTCGCGCGCTTTCCCCAGAGTGCGGGGGAAGCGGCGTACGTGCGCGAGGGTTTCGACAGCAAGGATTACGCACGCATCGTGGGGCTCCTGGTCGCGA
>JANQEL010000280.1 GCA_028278345.1 Myxococcota bacterium | reverse complement strand
CGTGTTTCCGAACGGCGTGATCGCACAGTGGATGAGCCTGGGTCGCTGCGCGCAAAGCGCTTCGAAGTCGAGACCGACGGCCGCGAGGGTTCCGGGTGCACCGCTCTCCAACACCACATCCGCGGTCTTCACGAGTCGGAGGAAGCGCTCGCGCCCGCTCTCAGTGGCGAGATCGCAGATGACCCCACGCTTGCTCGTGTTGAGGGCGAGGAATGGAAGACCCGAATCGCGCGTCGGACCACCGACCCGGTGCGGGCCGCGCTCCCGCGCCGGATCCCCGCCAGGCGGCTCGACCTTGATCACGTCGGCGCCCAGGTCGCCCAGGATCTTGCCCGCGAGATGACCCCGCTCATCCGTGAGATCGAGCACCCTGAGATCGTCGAGCATGGCGGCCACGGTAGCGCGTCGCCGTTTCCCGTCGGGCCCGGCAACCCCCTGATTTCGCTTCCCTTACAATCGACGCACCCATGGTGTATCCAACAGGGCTGAGAACCACAGCCCGACCCGCATTCCTCGATACATCCCGACAGGAATTGGAGACCCGGTGATCCTTCGCATCCGCTCGCTCGTTCCGCTCGCCATCGTCGCCTCGCTGATCCTCACCGCGCTCCCGGCCCTGGCTGAGGAAGAACGACACCTCGAGTATCGCGCCGGTTACTTCTCGCCCTGGGACGGCGACGAGGGTTTCTCCGTATCGATGGCGATCATGCTTCCCATCAACGAAGAGTCGCAGTGGGGCATCGAGGCCGAGGTCCGCCGATTCAAGACCGAGTACTTCGGCGTCGACGGCGTCCAGACCAACGCGCTCCACATCCGCGGCCTCTATCGCTATGACCTCGACTTCGACAACGACTGGCCGGTGATCCCCTACGCCGGTATCGGCGTAGGCATCTCCATGAATGCCATCGACAACGACGAAATCGAAGACGAACTCGAGGAAGACCCCACCGTTTCGGCCTCGGTGGCTTCGGTCGGGTTCGGTGGGGGCGTAATCGGTCTGGTCGGCGTCGAGACCGACATGCCCGGAGACGACCGTTTCAAGGCCTTCGTCGAAGGACGGGCCGACTACAGTGTGCAGGCGACGCGAAAGGAAGAAGCCGGCTCGGGGAAGAAGACCAGGACCGAGAACCTCGGCGGCGGCTCGATCTTCGTCGGTTTCCGAATGGTCTTCTAGCCGCCGCGCACGCGAGGGCCCCATGAAGGCACTCGAGCTCTTCGATCTTTCGGGCCAGCGCGCCCTCGTCACGGGGGGTGGGCGGGGGATCGGCCGCTTCATCGCACGCGGGCTGGCGGAGGCAGGGGCCTCGGTCGCGGTCGCTTCCCGCAAGCGCGATGCCTGTGACGCCGTCGCCAAGGAGCTGCGCGACGCCGGGCACGAGGCCATCGCCCTCGAAGCCGACCTCGCGAAACCCGAGTCGATCGACGCGATGGTGAACGCCAGCGTCGAAGGTCTCGGCGGCCTCGACATCCTCGTCAACAACGCCGCGACCCTGTGGGCGGCCCCCACCCTCGACTATCCCCTCGAGAGCTGGGATCGCGTCTTCGACGTGAACGTGCGCGGGCTCTTCTACGCCACGCAGTGCGTCGCACGACACATGAAGGAACACGGCGGCGGCAGCATCATCAACATCTCCTCGATCTCCGCCCACCGCGGGGATACGGAAGAGAGCCAACCCGTCGTCGCCTACAACGCCAGCAAGGGCGCCGTCGAATCCCTCACCATCGATCTCGCGGTGAAGCTCGCCCCCCACAGCATCCGGGTGAACGCGATCGCCCCCGGGCCCTTCCACACCGACATGCTGCGTCACATTTCGGACGACCCCGCGAAGCTCGCGGCCTACAACGCGGAACGGCCCCTCGGACGTTCGGGAGACGAAGACGACATCAAGGGAGCCGCCGTCTTCCTGGCCAGCGCGGCTTCGGCCTACGTCACGGGGCAGACCCTGGTCGTGGACGGCGGCACGATGACCGTGGGTGCATAGATGCGTAGGCGCTAGGCGCCGTAGGTCGCTCCGTCGATCTCCGCGCCTTCCTCGGCGAGACGTTTCTCCGCCGCCTCGCGCAACGGGCCGACCTGGATCTTCTGGTTGCCCGTGAGCGATAGCTCGCTGGCTTCGAAGAAGAGCACACGCTTCGGCACCTTGTACGCCGACAGGCGCGCGCGCAGATCGCTGCGGATCTCGTCTTCACTCGGCGACGTACCCGCGGCGGGGACCACGCACGCGATCACGACTTCGCCAAGCGTGGGATGCGGCACGCCCACCGCCATCCCGACCCGCACGTCGTCGCGGGCATCGAGGGCCGATTCGATTTCGAGGGGGGAGACGTTCGCCCCGCCCGTCTTGATCAGATGCGACAGCCGGCCGCTCCAGTAGAGATAGCCATCCTTCAGGTGTCCACCGTCCTGGCTGTGGAAGAAGCCGTCCGCATCGAAAACGTTTTCGGGATCGACCTTGTGGTAGCCGCGCATCATCGTGGCGCCCTTCACGACGATCTCTCCCTCGACGCCTTCGGGAAGCGTCTCCCCCGTTTCGGGGTCGACGATCTTGATCGTCATTCCCGGTAGTGGTCGGCCGCTGGTCTTCTCCCGAATCTCTGGAGCGGTGGTCGCCGGCACGCAGGAGCAGATCGTGAACGTTTCGCTCATGCCGTAGCTGCCATGGGTTCCCCACTCGTCCTTTTCGAGGCCGACGACCCGGGCGAGAGCGCGCGCGAACTCGATCTTCTTCACGCGCGAGAGATCGCGCTTGCCCGCCGTGGGATGTTCGGCGAGGGCCTTCTCCTGGTGCGGCCAGGCCTGCACCGCGGTCGCACCGCACGCTTCGATGCGCTCTAGAGCGCGACCGGGTTCGAAGACCTCGTCGATCACGAGCTTCGCTCCGGAGGCGAGACAACCACCGAGGGCCATCGCGATGCCCGCCGTCCAGAAGAATGGATAACTGCTGTAGACCACGTCCTCCGGCGTGAGCCCCATCTGCTCCGCCCACTGCCAGCTCTGGATCACCGGCGCACGCTGCATGTGCACGACGCCCTTGGGCAGAGCCGTGGTGCCCGAGGTGTAGACGATCAGCGCGTCGTCGCTGGGATGGACTTCGCGCGCGACGGCGTCGAGGACTTCGTCGGTGACGGCTTGTCCGGCCTCGAGGAAGCGATCCGTGCTCTCCGCGGCATCGGGCGCTTCGCCCACCGGAGCGAAGGCGTAGAGCCGACGCAGACAGGGAAGCGCCGCACAGGCGAGGGATCCGTTCTCGCCCTGCGCGAGTTCGGGGTGGCGTGCGAGCAGATCGTCGACGAAGCGCGTGCCCGAAACGCCCTCGACCCCGGTCTGCAGGATCGCCAGGGCGGCGTCGCTGTGTCGCAGCACGTGATCGAGTTCTTCGGGCTTCGCGAAGGTGTTGACCGGCACCATCACGGCACCGACGAGGCCGCAGCCGAAGTAGGCCACCGCCCATTCGGGGCGGCTGCCGAGCAGCACCGCGACCCGGCTTCCCTTGGCGACCCCCGCCGCGATCAGGCCCTTGGCGAAGGCCCGCGCTTCGCTCTCGAGTTCGTCGAAGCGCAGGGCACGGGCATCGCCCTCGATCGCGACACGCGTACCGAAGCGTTCGACGGTGTCGGCGAGAAAGCGGGGAAGCGTGTAGCGGGACGCGTCGGGTTGCAGGGTGGGTTCGCTCATCGTGCCCCCTGTGGACTGCGCCGTTCAGCGCTTCTTCTTCAACGCGCCTCGGCTTCGGGCAGGGTCTCGGTGGGCAGCAGCATCTCGGCCTGGCCGGCGGCGAGCTCGTCACCGTGCTGATTCGTCATCGAGACCTTGATCTTCGCGAGCGGTCGACCCGTCGGATCGTTGTGATCCACCTCGAGAACCTCGCCGTCGAGCTTGGTGAGATCTCCGGTCAGCGCCGGCGAGCGATAGGACATGTTGCTGTGCACGATGTCCGACCACTCGCCGCCCCAATTCGAGAGATAGTCGAGCACCCAGGCGCCCATCGACGCGCCATAGCCGTAGCCCCGGGGCATGCCGATCAGCTGGGCGTACTTCTGTTGCACATGTCCGCGCGACGGACCGTGGTAAAGCCCATCTCCCAACGTCGGGTCGACCTTGGCACCCTCGACGTCGCGCGACATCTCGGGCAGCCAGCCGGCTTCCATCAGCGACGTCGGCCCGGCGTCTTCCTTGAAGGCGTGCCACACGGTCATGAGGTACGAGCGCCACTCGGTGGTGAAGCTCGCGATCGTGTGCGGGCCGATCAGGCGCGTGGGCAGCCGCTCGCCGGCCTTCACGAACAGCCTCCGCTCGTGGCCGAGTTCGCGCACCGTGCGCAGGTATTGGAACTTCTGCTCCTCGACCTCCATCAACGAATCCTCGGTCCACACGGGATCCTTGTCGTCGTTGAACACTCCGCGGCGCACGGCTTCTTCGGCGAGGTAGCGGATCGAAGTCGAGCGCTGTTTGCAGATCATGTCGCCGCGCTGGTTCACGTAGAGGGTGTCGCCGCGAGAGAACATCGTGGGCCCCGCGAACTTCGTCTGGGTCACCTTGTAGTCGAAGAGCATGCGATCGCGGCTGATCTTGTCGCCGGGTTCGATGCGCGGGCCGAAGAACCACCACTCGTCGCCACCGAAGAGCATGTGGGTGCCGGGGATCGTGCCCTGGATCGCGGGCGCCGCGCCGTGACTGTCGTCGGTGACCACCGCGAAGCTCTGGGGAGCCACGAGGCGACCGAAGCGGCTCTCCGCCGCGTAGCCGTCGTCGAAGTAGAGGGGGTTGCCGTTCTGCATCCCCTGGGACCAACGGCGGATGTCGTTGGCGGTGACGGGATCCTTCAGGGTGCCGCCGCCGAGGGGCACCCCGACCCAGGGATCGACGTAGCTGGTGTCGAACTCGACCTCTCGCTCGCTCGCGGCTTCGCCCATTTCGTCACTCATCGCAGAGGCCCCTGTTCACAGCCGATCGTCCCATTGCTGACGGATCGTCAGATCCCATCATAGCCCCGGCGCGCGGCGCAGCGAGCCAATACGGGGGGTGTCAGCGGCGACCCGACAGGCCGAGTTCGGCCTTGGCGACGACGCCCCGCATCACCTCCGAAGTTCCGCCGCCGATCGTCTCCCACATCGTCTGGCACCAGAGCATCTCCGGGCGACTGCCGTGGACGATCGCCTCGGGGCCCGCGAGATCGAGGACCGCGCGCGCGATTTCCTGGCAGACGAGGGTGTGGACCACCTTATTCGCCGCCGCCGCGGCCGCGGCATCGCGACCCTGCTGCATGGCGTCGAGGACGCGTAGCCCGTGCATCTCGGTCTCGAGCACGCGCACGGCGAGTTCGGCCAGGCGCGCGCGCACGACGGGATCGCCATCGCGTCCCTCGGCTGCGAGCCACGCCAACATCTCTTCGAGATCGCGCCGAACACGACCGGGCGGAAACTGAATGTGCCGTTCGTCGGCGAGGGCCTCGCCCATGATTCCCCACGCCCCGTTCTCCGGACCCACGCGATGGTGTTCGGGCACGCGAACGTCGTCGAGCATCACCTCGTAGAGTTGGTGTGTATCCATCGTGGGGAGCGGCTTCACCTCGACGCCGTCCGCCGAGAGACCGACGACGAAGAGGCTCGTCCCGGCACCGCGACTCTCCTGGGTGCCGGTGCGCGCGAGCAGCCACAGGCAATCCATCTTCCCCGCATAGGATTGCCAGCACTTCTGGCCGCGGATCACGTAGCCATCGTCTGTGCGTTCGGCGCGGGTGCGAAGACTCGCGAGGTCGCTTCCCGCTTCGGGCTCGGAGTAGCCAAGGGAGAAGTGCAGCTCCCCCGACGCGATCGCGGGGAGCCAGCGCTCCCGTTGCGCGTCGGTTCCGTGACGAATGAGCGTGCGCGCCACGATTCCGGCACTGAGAGGATTGCGTGCAGCTCGCGCGTAGGCGACCTCGTCCCACAGGATGTATTCGTAGGCGGCGCCGCGTTCGAGGCCGCCGAAGGCCTTCGGCCAGGCGAGCGCCAACCAACCGCGGTCCCCCATGCCGCGAAACATGGCCTTCACCTCGGGCCACTTCTCATCCTGACCGAAGAAGCCATCGAGATCGCGGTAGCCCGAAAGGAACTCGCGCACCTCCGCGCGAAAACGCTCTTCTTCGTCGCTGAAGCGGAAGTTCATGCCTCGCTTCCGCCGTCGTCGTCTGCGGTCTTCGCGTTGGGGTCGGGGTTCCAGCGCGGCTCGCGCTTCTCCGCGAAGGCGCGCGGCCCCTCTTCGAAGTCGGGATGGGACCAGTGCTGCTTGACGCGCGACCAACCCGCTTCGAGGGCTTCGCTGTACCCCAGCTCGAGCCCGGCCCACACCGCCTGCTTCGAGAGCGCCATCGCCCGGGGCGAGTTCTTCAGCAGGCTCGCGCAGAGCGTCTCGATCGCCGCGTCGAGATCCGCGGGCGTCTCGACGAGTTCGTCCACCAGGCCGAAGTGATGGGCGCGCTCGGCCGAAAGCCGGAAGTCGCGGCCCTGCAAGGTCATGCGAAGCGCGGTGCCGAGAGGCAAGCGCTTCGCGAGACCGATGTTCTCGAGGGCGCCCACCATGCCGACATTCACATGGGCGTCGACGAAGGCCGCGTTCTTCGAAGCGAGGACGATGTCGCTATCGACGACGAAGTGCAGACCCCCGCCGACGCACAGGCCGTTCACCGCGCAGATCACGGGCTTCCAGACCCGGTTCTGATGCGGCGACCAGTGCACGGATTCGGCGAGCGGTGCGTCGACGAAGACGCTTTCGGCATCGTCGCCCTCGGCCTCGTCTTTCCCACTGGCCTCGCCTTTCCCATTGGCCTCGGCGATATCGAAGCCGGTACAGAAGTGCCGCTCCCCCGAAGCCCGCACCACGGCGACGCGGATGTCGGGTTCGTCGCGCACCTCCGACCAGATGGCGCGCAGGATCGGCTGCATGGCGGGGAGCAGCGCGTTGCCCCGCTCCGGGCGGTCGAGGGTGATGGTCGCAACGTGATTGGCGCGCTCATAGCGCACACCCGTGAGCGGGCGGCGCAGATCGATCGGGGTCGCGGAACTCATGCTGTCGCCCCGAGGTCCGAAGGCGCCGCCATCGACGCGAGCACGGCTTCGCCGCGCTCCGTTGCGTGCGCGTTCTGCGAGGCGAGCTGTCGAATGCGACGCGTGATGTGGAAGGCGGGTCCTTCGAGGGTGATGCCGATCGCGCCGAACACCTGATGCCCCACGCTCACGGCCTGGAGACCCGCGCGATCCGCGCTCATTCGCGCGCACGCGGCGGCGGCGAGCACATCGTTTCCCGGTGCCTTACCCGCGGCTACGGCCTCGTCGAACAGGAACGCCGCGCGGCGAGCGAGAAGTGCCGCAGCAGAGAGATCCATCGCGCAGTCCGCCAACGGATGCGCGACCGCCTGGAACTCGCCGATCGAGCGACCGAACTGTGTGCGCGTTCGCGCGTGCTCGCTCGCGGCTTCGACGAGGGTTCGCGCGGTTCCGGCTTGATAGGTGGCGTGTGCGATGTCGCGCAGCGCGATGCCGCGCTCTCCCCCATCGAGCCGACCGCCACGCCGCCACTGCACGCGACCCCAGGGTTCGCCACCGAGGGTCTCGACCGGTTCGGGCGCTTCGACGAATTCGACTTCGAAGACCCCGTCCGCAGCCACTTCGAGTGCAATGTCGGCATCGCACGCCCAGGCGACCAGGGGTGGCGTTCCCGCTGCGACGATCGAGCGCCCTTCGATCACCGCCGCGCGGCGCTCGGCGTCGAGCACCTGGGTCGCGAGGTAGGTCTCGATCAAGGGGCC
>JANQEL010000272.1 GCA_028278345.1 Myxococcota bacterium | reverse complement strand
GCAAACTCGCCGACGAACGGCGACAACAACCGCAGGAAGATCTCATTTCCGATCTGATCCACGGCCAGGCGGAAGGCGACGGTGTGCTCGACGACGACGGGATCGTGATGGCCGTCGCGGGATTGGTCGCGGCGGGTTCGGAGACGACGACCCTCGCCGCGAACGGAATGCTGCGACTGCTCTTCCAGCATCCCGAACAACTCGCCCTGGTGCGCGCCGAACGGGAGCGGATCCCCGACGCCGTGCGCGAATCCCTGCGCTTCGATTTCGGCGCCCCCACCGGCAGCAGCGCGCGCTATGCCCTCGAGGACTTCGAATTGTGCGGCAAGAAGATTCGCAAGGGCGACATGTTGATGATGAGCGTGGGCGCGGCCCATCGCGACCCGCGCGTCTTCCCCGACCCCGATCGCTTCGACATCACGCGCGACACGAAGGACCTGCTGGTCTTCGGTCACGGCCCGCACTATTGCCTCGGTGCGAACCTGGCACTGCAGGAACTGCGGTGCGTCCTCGAAAGCGCCCTCGACTTCCTGCCCGAGAACGCCAGGCTCCTCGAAGACCAGATCGAGTGGGAATCGATCGGCGTGATGCGACGCGCCAGTCGGCTTCCCTTCGACTTCGGCTGAGCTACGCCGTGGCGGGCGCCCTCACCGACCTGTCGATCGCGCTGCGCTTCGCCGCGAGGACCCTCGGTCGTCGCATACGCGGCGAACTCGAAGCTCCGCCCGATCTCGCTGCCATTCGTCGCGAGTTCGATCGTGCGATCGATTCACTCGGAGCCGATGTCGTCCAGCGCTGCGAGTGGATCGAACTTCCCGCGACCGAGGTTCCCTGGCGCGATACCGGTTTCGATCTCGCCGCGGGTCGCGAATCGACGGTCTTCTGCGCGGGTCGGGTCGACGCTTCGAAGGCCCTCGACATCTGGGTGCGACCGCAGAACCAGATCTGGAGTCGTGTAGGCGAGCGCGGAGAGATCCGTTCCTCTTCGCGCGCAACCCATCACCTCGAAGCCGACGCCACGGGTCGCCTCTACCTGGGCAACTATTTCCCCAACGATTGGACGACGAAGGACGGCAACGAACGCCTGCAGGACGACAGCGTCTATCGAAGCGTGTCGGGAGAGACCTGGATCGCGATCGTCGAGTGGACCGTGGGTGCGCGCGAAGGCCTCGAAGCCCTGGTCGCGGCCGGCGATCCCGGCGGCCTCGCATCAGGCGAACTCGAACGACTCGCCGGCGCAGGCCGCCCGCCCGAGGGTTGGCACTACCTCTGGCATCTCGGCGAGGGCGAGATGTATCGCGAGGGAGGCGAGCACGCGATCGACTGCGAGATCCAAGGCGACGTCGGCATCCTGCAGAAGCAGGTCGACTTCCCCTTCGAACCCGGTTGCACGATCGAGTGGGAGTGGCAGGTCGACGAACTGCCGGGCGTCGCGCGCGAGGATTCCCTGCCGAGCCACGACTACCTCAGCATCGCCGTCGAATTCGATCACGGCTGGGACATCACCTACTACTGGAGCACCGAGCTGGCCCCCGAAACCGGCTACGTCTGCCCGCTGCCGAACTGGAAGCACCGCGAGTATCACGTGGTGGTGCGCAGTGGCGAAGACGAGCTCGGCAAGCTGCATCGCGAACGCCGCGACCTGCACCGCGACCACGCCGACCACCTGGCACGCCACGCCCCCGAAGCGAAGCGCATCGTCGGCGTCTGGCTGATCGCCAACAGCGTCTTCGCCCGACAGCGCGGAGCTTGCCGCTTCGCGAACATTCGCCTGCGCAGCGGCGATCGCGAGCTACGAGTGCTCTAGCCGACCGTCTCTACCAGGTATCGATGCACGGCCGCTTCTTGCCCGTGCGCGGGGCCGGGGGCGGCGCACTCTCGAGCCCCGCGATGATCCAGCTGCGACTCTCGGCAGGATCGATCACGTCGTCGATCTCGAAGTACGAGGCGTAGTTCACCGCCTTCCCCACTTCGTACATGCGCGCGACCATCTTCTCGTACAGGGCCTGGCGTTCGGCGGGGTCGGTCTCGGCTTCGAGTTCCTTGCGGTAGCCGAGCTTCACCGCGCCTTCGAGCCCCATGCCGCCGAACTCACCGGTGGGCCATGAGACCGAGAACATCGGGTTCTGGAAGCTGCCCCCGGCCATCGCCTGGGCGCCGAGGCCGTAGCCCTTGCGCATGACGATCATGAAGAACGGCACGGTGAGGCTCGTGGC
The DNA here is from genome assembly GCA_028278345.1 of Myxococcota bacterium. GTDB lineage: Bacteria > Myxococcota_A > UBA9160 > UBA9160 > UBA4427 > DUBZ01. Next base: position 36,260 of record JANQEL010000272.1, on the reverse strand, counting down.
GTTCACCATCATGCGTGAGGCGTGGCGAACCGTGGCCTCCTTCTCCGCTTCCGGTCCCACCATGATGCCGGGGGTATCGCAGAGGAAGAGCAGTGGAATGTCGAAGGCGTCGCACAGCTGCATGAAGCGCGCCCCCTTGTCGGAGCCATCGCGATCGACGGCACCCGCCAGGTGGTGCGGGTTGTTCGCGATGATGCCGAGCGGGCGCCCCTCGATCCGCGCGAGCGAAGTCACGATGCCGTGGCCGAAGCCGCGGCGGATCTCGAGCACCGACCCCTCGTCCGCGAGGGTGTCGATCACCTCGCGCACGTCGTAGATGCGAAGCCGGTTCTCGGGGATCACCGATCGCAAGCGACGTTGATCGGGCACGGGGCCGGGCTCCGTTCGCCCCTGGAAGAAGGCGAGGTACTTCTTCGCGACCGCGGTGGCTTCCGCCTCGTCTTCGACCGCGATGTCCACCACGCCGTTGGGTACCTGCACTTCCATCGGGCCGACCTGCGAGGGGTGAAAGACGCCGAGCCCGCCACCTTCGATCATTGCGGGCCCGCCGACGCCGATGTTCGAACCGCGGGTTGCGATCAGGACGTCGCACATGCCGAGCAGGACCGCGTTGCCCGCAAAGGAGTAGCCGTTCGTGATGCCAACGAGCGGAACCAGCCCGCTCAGCTCGGCCATGTATTGAAACGCGAGACAATTGAGGCCAGCGCCGCCGAGACCGTCGGTATCGCCGGGTCGTCCGCCGCCACCCTCGCCGTAGAGCACGACGGGCAGTCGCTGCTCTTTCGCAACCTCGAGCATGCGGTCCTTCTTCAGGTGATTGAACGCGCCCTGGGTGCCGGCCAGCACGCTGTAGTCATAGGCGAGCACGACGGCGCGGGCTGCGTGCCCTTCGAAGCGATCGCCGTTGATGCTCGCGATGCCCACCACCATCCCGTCGCCCGGGGTGTTCTCCTTCAGATCCTGCAGTTCGCGGCGACGGCGTTGGGCCGCGACGGTGAGCGCGCCGTACTCGCGCAGGCTCCCCTCGTCGATCAGGTCGGCGACGTTCTCGCGCACCGTGCGATGGCCCTTGGCGTGTCGCTTCGCGGCCGCTTCCTTCCGGTTCGCGTCGAGACCGTACGCGTGGGCGTCGATCACTTCCTGCAGGTCCGGCCGGATGGCATCGAGGTCGACTTCCTCGGCCGGGGCGGCGTGCGCGGCATCCACTTCTCCAGGCTCGACGACGAGCAGCGCCGCACCTTCGTAGACGGCGTCGCCCACGTTCACCCGCACTTCGCGCACCGTGCCCGCCACCTCGCTGCGGATCACGTGCTCCATCTTCATGGCTTCCATCACGAGCACGGGAGCCCCAGCTGCCACGGCGTCCCCCGCCGAAACCGCGATGCTGACGATCGTCCCCTGGATGGGAGCGGGGACGGCGCCTTCGATGTCGTCGGACGCGTCGGCGCCACTCGACCCGGCGAGATCGTCGGTGCCGTGCTTCAGGACGGCGAGGGGATCGCTCGCATCGACCTGCACGCCCGCGATGGCCGTACCCGCACTCGACGCAGAGGCTTCGCGCTCCTGCGCTTCCTTCAATTGCGCGTTCAGGCGCTTCGCGTTCGCCGCGATGTAGCCCGTGCTGACGTCGTTTCGCTCGACGGCCTCGTCGGCGAGCAACTCGCCGAGGAAGGGTGCATTCGTCGTGACACCCGGGGTCTCGAACTCGCGCAATGCAGCGCGTGCCTTGCGAACCGCCGCCGCATGGTCGCCGGGGGTATGAACGATCAACTTGGCGAGCAGGGAGTCGTAGAGGGGGCTCGTGCTGAAGCCCGCGTACGCGTGCGAGTCGAGTCGCACCCCGGGCCCCGTCGGCGCAGCGAAGCCCGTGAGCGTGCCGCCCGACGGGAGCGCCGTTCCCTTGTTGCTCATCTTCTCCGTGTTGATGCGCAACTGGATCGCGTGTCCGCGCGCCACCGGCGCTTCGGCGAGCCCCAATTCGTCGAGGCCCGCGCCCTGCGCCAGGTGCAGCTGCGATTGCACGAGATCGACACCCGTCACCATCTCGGTCACGGTGTGCTCCACCTGCAGACGCGGGTTGGCCTCCATGAAGGTCGCCGTGCCCTGGCTTCGATCGAGCAGGAACTCGAAGGTGCCCAGCGATCGATAAGCGACCTGCCCGGCCATGCGCCTTGCCGCCGCGATGACCTCCTCGCGCACGGCGGGATCGAGTCCGAAGGAAGGCGCCTGCTCGACCACCTTCTGGTTTTGGCGTTGCAGCGTGCACTCGCGCTCGCCGAGATCGACGATGCCGCCCTTTCCGTCGCCGAAGATCTGCACCTCGAGGTGTCGCGCATCGGCGACGAAGCGTTCGAGGTAGAGGTCGGGGGAACCGAAGAAGGCCTCGGCTTCCTTGGCGCAGCGCTCGAATGCAGCGTCTACTTCGGATGCCGAATCGACCACCCGCATGCCGCGACCGCCTCCCCCCGCCACCGCCTTCACGACGAGTTGGAAACCCTCTTCCTCCTCGTCGAAGAGCGCCTTGGCCTGGGCGGGGGTCGCCGCTTCGGTCGTACCCGGCAGGATCGCGACGCCGCATTCCTTCGCGAGGGCGCGCGCCGCGAGCTTGTCGCCCAGCAGGGCCAGCTGCTCGGGCGTCGGGCCCACGAAGGTGATGCCAGCCGCTTCACAACTTCGCGCGAAGTCGGCGTTCTCCGAGAGGAAGCCGTAGCCGGGGTGGACCGCGTCGCAGCCTTCGCGCTGTGCGAGGGCCACGACCTGCTCGATGTCGAGATAGGCGGCCGCTCCCTGCCCTTCCAGTCGGTACCAACCATCGGCACGTCGGGTGTGCAGACACGCCGCGTCGTCGTCGGGCGCGATCGCCAGGGTCTCGATCCCGAGTTCGGCGGCCGCACGGCAGATGCGGATGGCGATCTCCGCGCGGTTGGCGACGAGCAGTTTCTGCATGGGACCTGGGACTCTCTTCTTCGACTACAGCTTGGAAATGAATTCGTTGCCCAGGGTCTCGAGCCCCTTCTCGACGGCGTCCTTGTCGAAACCCGGAGGCGGCACGATGAGGCGCGACACGCCCATGTCCTGGAACCGCTTCACGTCGTCGAGGGAGCGGAGCGCACCACCCGTCGTGAGTTCGATCTCCGAGGGATCGCGACCGATCTTGTCGCACTCGTCGCGCAGGGCTTCGAAGAGCTTCGGCAGGTCGCCACTGGCGGGGAAGAAGCCATCGCCGATGCGCGCCGCGCGCCGGGCGGCTCCTTCCACGTGCCCACCGACCACGATCGGAACACCGCCGGGTTGCACGGGCTTCGGATTCGATTCGATCGCGGGCCAGCTGTAGTACTTCCCTTCGAAGGGAAGCGCCTTCTCGCCCCACAGCTGCTTCAGCGCCACCGCGCATTCTTCCGTACGACCCACGCGCTGCTTGAAGGGGATGTCGAGCGCCGCGAACTCTTCTTCGAGCCAGCCGATACCGATGCCGGCGATCGCGCGCCCATTCGAAAGGACGTCGAGGGTCGCGAACTCCTTCGCGGTGTAGATCGGGTGGCGCTGGGGCAGGATGAGGATGCCCGTCGCGAGCTTGATCGTCTTCGTCACCGCCGCGGCGAAGCTCAGCCAAACCAGCGGGTCGGGGATCGGCGAGTTCTCGGGCCCCGGCATCTTGCCGTCCTCGCTGTAGGGGTACTTCGATTCGTAGCCGACGGGAACGGCCACGTGCTCGACGGTCCAGAGCGATTCGACGCCGCAGTTCTCGGCCGTCTGTGCGAGGTGGGTGCATCCTTCGGGTCGGCCGAAGGGGCCGGTATTGGAGAACATCAGACCGAACTTCACGAGGGGACTCCTTTGCGTCGTTTTCTCGGGGTCCCCCACTTTAGATGAGCGGCGGGCCCGGGCCAGCGCCCTGCTCACTCGCGTCGGGAGTGGCTAAGGTCTGCCCATGCCCCCCTCCCTCGCCATTCGCTGCGGCTGCGGTGCGCTTCGCGGAAGCGTCTCCGGCGCTTCGCCGCAGTACGGCAACCACCTCGTCTGCTACTGCGACGACTGCCAGGCCTTTCCGCGCTTCCTCGGCTGCGCGGACGCCGTGCTCGACGCGAACGGTGGGAGCGAGATCTACCAGGTCTCGTCGGGGCGCGTGGCGTTCGAATCCGGCCTCGAGCATCTCGCCGCCGTGCGGCTGAGCGACCGCGGTCTGTGTCGCTGGTTCGCCGGTTGTTGTCGCACCCCGATCGCGAACACGATGCCGAGCGCCGGCATGCCTTTCTGTGGTCTGCTGGCCGTGGCACTCGCACCCGACGGATCCCTCGACGAGGCGATCGGCCCGATTCGCATGCGCGTGAACGCGCGCTTCGCCCTGGGCGATCTCGCGGGCATCGACGCCCATCGCCGTGCGCCCTTCGCGATGCTCTTCCGCCTCGGTTCGCTGTTGCTCTCCGCGCGCTTGCGCGGCGAACAACGCGACTCACCCTTCTTCGACGCGTCGAGTGGCGAAGCGGTCGTCACCCCCGAAGTGCTCGACGCCAAGCAGCGACGCGATCTCGAACCGGAGGCTCCATGACACGACTCGGCTACCAGATTCCCAACTTCACCTATCCCAACACCGCGCCCGACGAGATCTTCGACAAGGTGGTCGCCCAGGCGAAGGCCGCGGAGGCCGCGGGATACGACCGCGTGATGGTGATGGATCACTTCTATCAACTGCCGGGGATCGGCGCCTACGACGAGCCGATGTTCGAGTGTTACACGATGCTCGCCGCCCTCGCGCAGCACACGAAGGACGTTCGCCTTTCGGCCCTCGTGACCGGCAACACCTATCGCAACCCCACCCTGCTCGCGAAGACGATCACCACCCTCGACCACGTCTCCCACGGCCGCGCAACCCTCGGCATCGGGTGCGGCTGGTTCGAGAAGGAACACGTCGACCTGGGCTTCCCCTTCGGCACCTTCGGCGATCGCTTCGACCGCCTCGAAGAGGCCCTGCAGATCATCGGCCCGATGCTGCGAGGGGAACGCCCCACCTTCGAGGGCCAGTACTACCGCGCCACCGAAGCGGCAAACTCACCTGCGCCGGTATCGAAGATCCCGATCATGATCGGCGGGCAGGGAGAGAAGAAGACCCTGCGCATGGTCGCCCAGTACGCCGACGAATCGAATCTCACCGGCACGATCGACGACATCCCGCGCAAGCTCGAGGCCCTCGACGCCCACTGCGAGCGACTGGGGCGCGACCGCTCCGAGATCAAGGTCACCAAGCTGGTCATGGTGGCCGTCGCCCCGACGATGGAAGAGCTCGAGGCCGACATGGCGCGGATTGCCGCCACCAAGGGCTGGAACGACGCGGTGATGGAGATGGTGCGCAAAGCCCTGATCTACGGCGATCCCGATACCGTGGGCGAGCAGATCGAACGGGCGCGCAGCTACGGGATCGACGGGGTGACGGTCGACCTTCCGGTCAACGGCGATCTCACCGAACGGATCGAGCTGCTCGGCGAGATCGCCATGCGCGCCTTCGCCTGATCAGTTGTCCGCTACGCGATTGCACGCCCGAGAGTTGCGCGACTACATTCCGCTGCGCGAATTTTCTCGCGCACCGGAAACATGGAAAGGGAAAGATGAACTCCAAGGCCACGCGCATTTCGACCTCGCTCCTCACCCTCGCTCTCGCCGCCCTCGCGGCGGGCATCTTCACCGCCTGTGCGGGCGATGGTCTCGGGATCTCGAACCTCGTCGAAAAGCAGCGGAGTGATGCCGACGTCGAGGTGCTGCGCCAGCAGGCCGCCACCATCTTCGGTGCCCTACCCGACCAGGTGAGCAACCCCGCGAACAAGTTGAACGATGCCAAGATCGATCTCGGCCGGCAGCTCTACTACGACAAGCGCCTGTCGAAGAACCACGACATCGCGTGCAACAGCTGCCACCTGCTCGACAACTTCGGTCAGGACAGCGAGCCCACCTCCCCGGGCCATCGCGGGCAACGCGGCGGGCGCAACTCCCCGACCGTATACAACGCCGCCGGTCACGTCGCGCAGTTCTGGGATGGCCGCGCCCCCGACGTCGAAGCCCAGGCCCAGGGCCCCGTGCTGAACCCGATCGAAATGGCGATGCCGAGCGAGGCCGCGGTGCTCACCGTGTTGAAGTCGATCCCGGGCTACGTCGACCAGTTCCCCAAGGCCTTCCCCGAAGACGATCCGGCGCTGACCTACGCCAACATGGCGCGGGCGATCGGCGCCTTCGAGCGCAAGTTGATGACGCCGGGCCGCTTCGACGCCTTCGTCGAGGGGGATGCCGGCGCGCTCTCGTCGGCCGAACTCGACGGCCTCGAGGCCTTCATCCAGACGGGTTGCCCGACCTGCCACATGGGGTCGACCTTCGGCGGCACGATGTACCAGAAGCTCGGTGCCGTGAAGCCGTACGAGACGAAGGACCAGGGGCGCTTCGAAGTGACGGGCAACGAGGCCGACCGCCAGGTCTTCAAGGTGCCCTCGCTGCGCAACATCGCGAAGACCGGGCCCTACTTCCACGACGGTTCGATCGCGAGCCTCGAGCAGGCCGTGCAGATCATGGGTGAGCATCAGCTCGGCAAGACCCTCACGGCGGAGCGGAACGCATCGATCCGCACCTTCCTCGCGGCGTTGACGGGGGAAGTGGATCAGGCCTACATCGCGATGCCCGTGCTGCCCGAAAGTGGGCCGACGACTCCGGCGCCGAATCCCAACTAGGACAGAGGTTCTAGTCGAACAGATCGAGGATCGCGGCCTGCTCCTTGCGTTCGCCCACCCAGCGATCGATGCGCTGCCAGTGGGCGTAGAGCCATTTGCCCTGCGCTGACGCTTCGCGCGGAATCTCTTCGAAGGGAACGCGCCAGAAGCCAACGTCCACGGTTCTGTCGAGCAGGACCCCGGCGACCAGTCCGCGCAGACTGCCGGCGCCTTCGAAGCCGACGTGCGCGCAGAAGACCACGTCGAGCCCCGGGTTCGCCTGCAACAATGCGATCGGCCCACCGAGCCGCGGCGGCAGCACGTGTTCGAGGGCGCGCGCCTGCTTGGCGCGATCGACATCACCGCGCGCTTCGAGCGCCCGGATCACCGAAGCGCGCTTGGCCTCGGTGAAGCGGGTGCCCTCGGGATAGATCAGCACGCCCTCTTCGCGCCCGAGGTCATCCATCAGGCGCGCAACTTTTTCACGCTCACGCACCGGATCGTCCGACTCGCGATCGACGAAGTAGTTGGGCAACTGGTCGCCGACGATGTCGAGGCACGGGTCGACGCGCAGTTCGCGTTTCAGGATGTGCCGCAGATGGATGCCGTGGGGGCGAGAGACGAACTCCCCCGCGATCAACGTATCGGCGATGCTCGCGTGGCGGAGCAGCAGGATCATCGGTCGCGAGAGGTCGGCGTGCTCGACCACCTGCAGACGCAGGCCGTAGGTGCGGCCCGCCCACCGGAGCAGCCCCCCCGACCACCACTGCTGCAGGCGGAAGTAGCGCTCGAAGGCGCGCATGCGTGCCCCGGGGCCGCGGTCGAACAAGGCGAGGCATTCGAACGAAAGCGAGGCCAGCACCCCGACGAGTTCGTTCGTCAGGTAGCCCGTGAGGAACGCGAAGCTCGCAAACCACGCACTCGGCCCTTTCGACAGGCGATCGACCACCCAGGTGATCAGCGCCCACAGAGGCAGGGTTCCGAGCAGCAGCAACCACATCAGCGTGATCACCGAGATCGAGATCGTGCGCCGCCTCCACTTCGCGAGCCGCGTCTCCTGCTGCGGGCTACGCGAATCGGGCATCGTTCCTACCGCGCTGCATCCACCTGGAGGAGGGTATCGCGCAGGCCTTCGTCGAGAGGGTCGTCTCCGAGCCAGAGTCCGAAGTACACCTCGGCGAAATCCGCCCCCGGAATCTCGATGAGCGGATCCCCATTGAGGCGCAGGGTGGTTCCGGCCCCCGGGATGTAGTCGAGGGCGTAGCGGTCGCCCGGCTCGACGTCGCGATACGCGGCGTGGAGACGATCGATGCGTTCTCGCAAGGCCGCGAGCTCTTCCGCCGAGCGGCTCTCCTCGAGTTTCTGGTCCGCGGCACGTCCGAAATCCTCCGCTCCAATGCCCCAGAAGTAGCGGAGCTCGAGGCGACGCGGGGTCTCGTCCAGGACGCGTGGGGACGCAATGTCATCCGGTAGATAGAGGGCCGCGACGTATCCACGGAAGACCACCCGGTAGCGAAGCAACGCCATCGAGCGGAGGCGGAGCCGTGCGGCCTCCGGGTCGCTTCCATCTCCCAGCCGCACCTCATCGGCAAAAGAGACGCCCTCGATCACCCCCGCACGACCCGACCCGACGTTTCCGAGCAGAACCGCAGCGACGAGCAGGCTCGTGCAGAGCATGCGCAACGCGCCCGCGCGAACGCGCAGAAGTGCAGCTTGTGCGGCACCTGGCACTCCGGCGTTCGCATGAGAGCGGATCGGTGACAACGAGGATTTTCCTCTCTTCCCCACGCTGATATGACAATTTGACTTATTCAATTTGAAATGTGTCCGATACGGGCGGGTGTGGGCGTTGTCCACCGACACAAACGCGATTCAACTGGATCAAACCGGAGCACCCCCCCATGAAGATCAGAACCCCCCGTTTGTTAGTGACCGCACTCGGTGCGGCTTTGTTCGCTGTCGCCTGTTCCGGCGGCAGCGGAAGCAACGGTCCCGAAGGCTATAGCTACAACGGCCCCGGGTCCGCATGGTCCGTTCTCCTCAGCGACGACGGAGAATTCACCATCGAAGCACGTGACACCCTCGAAGATGACCCCTTCCTCACGGTGGAGGGGAGCTACGAACGCCACGACAACGGCTTCATCGAACTGACGGTCGAAGATGCGGACGGCACCGACGCTCCCGACCCGGGCGACAAGGGCATGGCGATCGAGGCCCCCGGCTTCGCATTCCTGCTGCGCCCGCTCGGCGGTTCGGGCGAGCTCTACCCGATGGTCTCCTCCGGCGAGTGCCCCGACGCCGACGTCACCGCCAACTGGATGATGATGACGTGCAACAACGGTGGCGACTCCTGCGAGGCCAACAACACCGGCCGCGATTTCTTCGGGACGTTCGCGTACGACGAGAGCACCGACACGGCCACCCTGCCGAGTCGCTATGCGCTCGAAGCCGCGACCTCTCAGGGCTCGAACCCCGTCGGTACCGCGAGCTGCAGCGAGGGTGTCATGGAAGTGACGGATGCCCTCATGTATCTCACGGAGAACGAAGGCGCGATCGTACAGATCAGCCCTGATGACCACGACGACGCCCAGCACGTGATGGCCCTGCCCGCCGAAGCGATGGTGCAGACCGATCTGGCCGGCACCTACGTCGGCATGGGCTTCGACAAGAGCGATGATTCGAGCTTCGCCCTCAGCATGACGATGAATGCCGGCGGCACCTCGGCGTCGATCTTCCAGGTCAGCGACACCGACCTCGAGAACGCCACCCCGGGTTCGGGCGCGGGCACCATCGCGGTCACCGCCGTCAACATGGTGGGCGCGGCCGCTTCGGACGGTTGGTTCACGGGCACGCTCACCGTGTCCCCCGACCCGGCCCGCCCGATCTACTGCATGGCGGCCAACGACGTCGGCGACTCGGGCAAGAACATGCTGCTGTGCATCGGCCAGAGCCCCGGCGACGCCACGGAGTTCTACAACCTCGTCCTGGTCAGCGCAGACTGACCTCCGCTGGCTCGCGTCCGCGCGGGTCGCAGACGAAACCCGCAGCAAGTCGAAGGGCCTCCGCGCATGGCGTGGGGGCCCTTCCACGTTCGGGGCTAAGCCGCTTCGGCGCGGCGGCCTCCGCCACCGAGCGACATCACGATCCCGGAGAGCGCGAAGAGCCCGGCGTAGACGTGAACGACGAACACGGGTGCTTCGGCGGCGAAGGAGCCGAACACGAACGGCACCGTGAAGCCACCGGCATAGGACGCAGCCGTCGCGAAGGCGATCACACCGGGCGCACGATCCCCACCCGTATCCGGATCTTCCATCACGATGGGGAAGAAGAGCGCCAACGCACCGCAGAAGAAGCCGATGCCCAGGAGCGACCCCCACGCCACGGGGTGCGGCCCCGCGCGACTGAACGCAAGCGAGATCGCAACGAGTAGACCGGCGGCGACGAGGCAGACCGCGAAGGTTTCCCTTCGCCTCCCCCGATGATCCGTGACACTGGCCAGCGCGAACGACCCGCCGAGGAAGCCCAGTGTGGTGAGAGACATGACGAGATCTGCCTGGGCCGGCGGCCAGCCCCATTGCCGAAGCTGATAGGGCATCAAGCCGATCAGCCCGAGGTAGCCGCCGATGTAGATCGCATAGACGCTGCAGTAGCGCGCGACGCCCTTGCGATAGCCCGCTCGCGCATGCGACTCGGGCGCGCGCGGTGTCGCAATACCGGCCGGTGGCATCGAAGCGCGCAGGGCGGGCAACAGGGAGAGCGCACAAGCCCCGGCCCAGAAGAACGAAACCTCGCGCCAACCGCCGAGCCAACCTGCGAGGACTTCGGCGCTCGCGAGCCCGATGGCCGAGCCGACCGTGTACGCGCCGAAGAAGGCCGCCTGGGCGAGCCCCGCGCGTTCACCGGTGTGGACGCGCGTCACGCGGCTCGTGATCGAGACGAGCAGCGCTCCACAACCCATGCCGTAGAGAAAGAGCGACGCGATGAAGCCGGTGAGTTCGCTCGCGGCACCACGCAACACGACGCCCGCGACCACGGCCACGCCCGCCAGCGAGATCAGCGCGCGATCGTGACGCCGCTGCAGGAAGGCTCCACTCGCGAGGGCCACCAGCCCCGAACCGAGGGGAATGAACGCCCATCCCCGTTGCAACGACGCCAGCGACCACCCCTCGAGCCGCACGATCTGATCGAACAGCGGCGGCATGCTCAGGTAGGCCGCTCCCACCACCACCGCGTGCAGCAAACAGGAAGAGAAGAGCACGCGCGGCAGGGGGGAGGTTTCGGTCACGAGATCTCGGCGGATGGGGCAGATCGATTCGCGGCGCTCTCAGCGAGCAGGCGCGGCATGAAGAAGAGCGGCCAGATCACCAGGGCCAGGTTCGCGAAGAACCACGAAGGGTTGAACTCCTTCATCAGCACCCAATAGCTCACCGCCATGCCGCCGGCGGCCATGGTCAAGGTGAGGGAGACGATCGCATAGGGGCGCCAGATCTCGCGACCCTGCCGCGCCGCTGCGACCGCGCGCAGCCCGAAGTACGAAAAGGCGAGATCCATCGGAAAGAACGACCAGTTCCAGGCGATGACGTCGGGCTGGTCGTGGTTGGCGTACATCCACTCGGGAGGAAGCGAGACGATTCCGGCCGTCGAGAGCCCCGCCAGCAGCCAATACAACAAGAAGGCGATGTCGGTGAAGCTGAGGGCGATCGATAGCGGTCGGGACATGACGACGTACCTCGCAGGTGGATGCCGCAGGGCTGCGGTCGGGTTCGATCAGAGCCGCAACGACGCCAACCACGCGTCGAGCAGCTCGCCACACGCAGCCTGCTCGCGCGAAAGCGCGGCGGCATCCCCCGGCGCAACGCGCGCAACCCGCAGGCCGAGTCCATCGATGAAGGCGATCGCCTGTGCGCTGAGGTTGGCGGCGCCCTCGATCCCGGAGAACAGACCCTCGAGCAGCGCGCGCCACTCCTCGTAGCGGCGATCGTTTTCGCTCGCGAGCTCGGCGTCGTTCATCGCCTCGGCCCAGAACGCGAGCCACACGCGCCACTCCCGTACACGCACGGCATCGAGGGGAAGCGATTCGAGCAGGACGGCGCGCAGCTTCTCGCGAACCGGCGCATCGCCCTCGAGTCGCGCCAGCATGCGTGCGCCGGCCTGGAAGTGCGCGCTGCGAAGTGCGCCGATCAACAGCGCGCGTCGATTCGCAAAGTAGTGGGTGAGGGCGCCCGTCGTGCAGCCCGCCTCGGCGGCGACCCGTCGGAGCGTCGCGGCCTTCAGGCCCTCCCTCGCGATCACATCCCAGCTCGCAGCCACGAATTCGGCCCGCTTCTGATCGACATCGACGGCTTTCGGCACGGGCTTCCCTTGATCGATAACGAATGTTATATAACACTCGTTCCGCCAAACGGCGAGCCCGTATCGTCAGGGGCGTCGGCCAACCGGGGGACCCCGCCCCCGTATTCGGGGCGACGAGCTAGCCCGGCAGGCTCATCGTGACGGTGCCCGTGGCGTGGTCGCCGAGGTCGTTCGCGGCGCGCACCGCGATGTCGAAGACGAACTCGCCCTCTTCCTCTCGGCGATCGGTCACCTCCCCTGTGAAGCGGAGGGGCTTTCCCGGTATCGCCGGGCCACCGAGGCGAATCGCGATCTTCTTGAGCATGGCCTCCGGGCCCGCCCAGTCGGTGATGTAGCGGGCGACGTAGCCGTTGGTGCTGAGGATGTTCAGGAAGATGTCGGGCGCGCCCTGGGCGACGGCGTAGTCGCGACTGTGGTGGACGGGCATGAAGTCGCGCGAGGCGATCGCCCCCGCGACGACCATCGTCGGCGTCAGATCGAGTTCGAAATCCGGCAGCGCCGTACCGACTTCGATCTCACTCCCTCGCGGTGAAGTCTGCGCGGCACTCACTTCGCATCTCCTCCCGGACCCGGAATGGTCGAGGGGTCGAACTTCAGCACGCGGAAGAGCTGCCGCCCGACCACCTCGTCGTTCTGATCCGTATACGTCGTCACCCAGGTGACGAAGTAGCCCTTGCCGAGCCCCGTCGTCTTCTGCTCGGAGATCGATTCGATCACGTTGAGCGAGCGCAGGTGATCGCCCGGCTTCAGGTAGCGGTGGAACTCGAGTTCGGAGTTCGTCGCAAGCGCCCCCACGTAGCCCGCAGCATCGAGGGCCGAGATGGGCGTTTCGAATTCGGTCTCCGTCGGTGCTCCACCGCGCTCCTCGATCCCCTCGATCTGGGGTCGCGGCATGATCCAGGTCTGCAGCATGGCGGGGGGCGCAACGGTTCCGCCGAAGCGCCCGGCCGCGGCGACGGCTTCGTCTTCGTACAGCGGGTTGCGATCGTCGAAGGCATCGATCCAGTGGCGGATCATCGGTCCGTTCACGGCCTCCGGGGCGAGCACCGGATCACCGGGGTCGTCCGGCGGTCCGAAGGGCTTGCCCACGAAGCGCTCGAGGGAGGCGCGTACGGGATCGCTTTCGGATGCACTCATGGCTCTTCGGTCCTCGATGTCGTGCGGCCATGGGCCGCGGGCGCGAAGCCTACCGCGAGCGGCCGAGGTGCGACGACGAGGATCGCGCTCGCGTTTCGCTCGCCGCGGAATACCCGAACCCGAGCGGCGAGCCATCGGGGTGTCTGCGAAGATTCGCGGGCACCCGCGCGCCGGCGCGCGACTGATCGAGGTCCTCCCATGACGTACGACATCGTGATCCGCGGCGGTCGGGTCGCCGATGGCACCGGACTCCCGAGCTACCTCGCCGACGTGGCGATTCGCGGGGATCGCATCGCGAAGATCGGCCGCGTGAAGGAGGGGGGCACGCGCGAGATCGACGCCGAAGGCTGCATCGTGGCCCCGGGCTTCATCGACGTGCACACCCACTACGACGTGCAGCTGGATTGGGATCCACTGGCTTCGCCTTCGTGTTGGCATGGCGTGACCACGGTGCTCACGGGCAATTGCGGTTTCACCGTGGCGCCGGCGAAGCCCGAAGACGTGCCGTGGCTCGCCGCCATGCTCTCGCGCGTGGAGGGCATGTCGAAGGAAGCGCTGGCCACCGGCTTCGAATTCGAGGGCGGCAGCTTCGACGACTTCTGGGGACGCCTCGAGGGACGCCTCGGCGTGAACGCCGGCGGCTACGTAGGCCACTGCGCGGTGCGTCGCTTCGTGATGGGCGACGACGCTTCCGAGCGAACCGCCAGCGAAGCCGAAATCGAGCAGATGCAGCGCCTGGTGCGACAGGCGATGGAACAAGGGGCACTCGGCTTCTCGACATCACAGATCGACATCCACGTCGGCGAGGACGGACGCGAAGTGCCGTCGAACCACGCCGCCCCGGAAGAGATCCTGGCGCTGGCGAGCGTGCTCGCCGACTTCGATCACGGCGCGGTCGAGATCATTCCCCGCAGCTTCAATGCCGGCTACGACGAGGCCGATCGCGAGCTTCTACTCTCCCTGGCCAAGGTGTCGGGCAAACCCGTCGAGCTGAACATCCTCACCCCGACACCCGAGAGCCCGATGGGTTGGCAGAACACCCTCGACTTCTGCTCGCAGGCCGCCGAACAGGGCTACCGCCTGCATCCCCAGTTCACGACGAACAAGCTCGAGCTGCACCTCAAGTTCTCCGACACCTTCGCCTTCGACGAAATGCCGGTGTGGCGCGAGATCCTGACCCAGCCCGAACCCGAGCGGAGTCGCCGCCTCGCCGATCCCGACTGGCGCGCCAGGATGCAGGCGGATTGGGACGCCGACGACGGACGCGCGGTCGACTTCGATCTCGGCGACCTCGAGATCGAAGAGGTCTGTAAAGCCGAGCACGAATCGCTCGTCGGTCGCACGATCGGCGAACTCGCCGAGGAGCAGGGCAAGGAGAAGCTCGATGTCCTGCTCGATCTCGCGCTGTCGGAGAACCTCGAGACGAACTTCCGCACGCGTATGGCGGAGATCGCCCAGGAATTCATCCGGCACGTGGTGAAGACTGGGATCCAAAGCCCGATCACCATGGCCGGTTCGAGCGACGGCGGCGCCCATCTCGCTTCCTTCACCGGCGCCGACTACTCGACCCGACTGCTCTCGGAATGGGTGCCCGAGACGATCTCCCTCGAGCAGGCGATCTGGCGCCTCGCGGGCATGCCGGCCACGGTGCACGGTCTGCGCGATCGGGGTTTCCTGCGCGTCGGCTGCTTCGCGGACGTCGTGGTCTTCGATCCCGCCCGCCTGCGCAGCGGCGAGGCGTATCTGGCCACGGACTTCCCGGCGGACACCTCCCGCTACGTGGTCGAAGCCGAGGGCTATGTCGCGACACTGGTGAACGGGGAGATCACGCTGGAAGACGGCAAGGCGACCGGCGCCCTCCCCGGCCACGTGCTGCGCGGCGCCTGAGCGGGCATGGCCGAGCGCGAACGCGCCGGAGTCTTCATCGACGCCGACCTGGAGCGATCGGCGGACTGCTCGACGGCGAACTTCGAGATCCACGTGAGTTCGAAGCCCCGCCCCGGTCGCGACACTCCCAATGAAGATGCCGCGGGCGTCTTCGACCTGGGTCGCGGTGGGGTCGTCGTCGCGGTGGCGGACGGTCTCGGAGGCCTGCCGCGCGGGCAGGCCGCTGCCGCGTGTGCCGTCGAGACACTCTGGGGCCATGTCACCGTGGGCGAGCTCGAACCCGAACACCTTCGGTCCGCCATTCTCGATGCATTCGAGGAGGCGAACCGCGACATCATCGCTTCGGGGAATGGGGGCACGACGCTCGTGGTCGCCGAAATCCAGGGCGATCGACTGCGGACCTATCACGTGGGCGACTCGGCGGCCATGTTGGTCGGGCAGCGCGGTGCACGAAAATGGGAGACGATCTCCCATTCTCCAGTAGGCTACGGAGTCGCAGCGGGGTTGATCGATGAGGCAAAGGCCCTCGAACACGAGGATCGCCACTATCTCTCGAATCACCTCGGCACTCCGGAAATGCACATCGAAGTGGGAAGCCCGGTGAAGTTCGCGGACAAGGACACGCTACTCGTGGCGAGTGATGGCGTACTCGACAACATCGCGCCCGAGATGCTGGGCGACATCATTCGAAAGGGTCCCCTCGATCGCGCGGCCGAACGGGTGATCGAAGAAGTGGAAGCGCGAACGGTGCCCGAAGACGCGACGGGAAAGCCCGACGATGCGACGTTCATCCTCGTACGCAGACGACCTCGCTCGAAGCCGAGGGCGGGGACGGGGGCGACTCGATGAAGGGACTGCGCAGGGGAACCCGCCTCGGCAAGTACCGCCTCGAGAAGCGGCTGGGTGAAGGTGGCTCCGCCGAGGTCTGGGCGGGGCGCGACACCGTGGAGAGTCGGCGGGTCGCGATCAAGGTGATCTCCCCCACCATGGTGGAGGAGTTCGGTCGCTCGGCGATCGAACACGAAGCCCGGGTGGCTGCGCGTCTCGATCATCCGAACATCGTGACGGTGCGCAACGCGGATTGGGTTGGACCCTATTTCATCCTGGTCACCGACGTCGCCGAGCGCTGCCTCGAGGGTTATCGCGAGCCGCGCCGCTCGCCCGAGCTGGCCCTCTCGATCTTGCACGATGTCGCGCGCGGGCTCGCGCACGCGCACAGCCGCAAGATCCTCCACCGCGACGTCAAACCCGCGAACATCCTGCTCTATCCCGGTCGGGTCGCGAAGCTCGCGGACTTCGGAACGGCGCGCTTCGCGCCCCCGCGCACCGCGCTGTTCACCGAGGTCGGCACCGTGGGCCACATGGCGCCCGAGCAGGCCTATGGGCGCCCCACCTATGCATCGGATGTCTTCGGTCTGGGGCTCGTGGGCTATCAGCTCTACACCGGGGTGCTGCCGCGCTGGCCCTTCGAAAAGCCCCTCGACGCACAAGCCAACTTCGAAGCGCGTGCACCGGTCGAAGTGCAGCGCGTGATCCTGAAAGCACTTTCGGTTTCGATCGACAAGCGCTGGCCGAACGGTGTAGAGCTCTTGCGTGCCCTCGAAAGCGCGATGGAACGCGCGCGCCAACGCACCACCCGCGCCCTGCGCTCCCGCTCGAAGACGCCGCGCGCCCGTGCCTCGGCGCAGGAGCTCGAATTCCGCTGGTTCCGTCGCGAGTACGGCAAGGCCCTCGAGCTTCGCTTCGACTGCTGTCAGTGCGGCGGCCCGATCGGCGAGGCCATGACCCACTGTCCGTGGTGTGGCACCTACGAGAACTCTTTCCTCGAAGGCTCCCGCTACCCGCTGGTCTGCCCCGACTGTGAGCGAGGCGTGCGACCCGAGTGGAATGCATGCCCCTGGTGCTACACGGGCCGCTTCGAGTCGAACGGCAAACGCCCTCCGCGCGACCCCCACGCCGAACGCGAATGTCGCCGGCGCGGCTGCGACGGACAGATCCGCCCCTTCATGCGATATTGCCCGCAGTGCAAGACCAAGGTCGCGCGTCCCTGGAAGGTCGAGAACATGACGCGCTGCAAGCGCTGCCGTTGGCCGAGTGCTCCCCGTTGGCGATTCTGTGCCTGGTGCGGACGCAAGAACCACGCAGCCCTCACCGTCCGCTCGGGCGGACGAACGCGAGCGGGACAGGTCTGATGTCGAACCCCACGAAGAGAGAAACCCGCGACACCTTCTGCCGCATCTGCGAATCCCTCTGTGGCCTGGAAGTCGAGATCGAACACGATGGCGAGCAGGAGTGGATCAGCCAGATCCGCCCGAACAAGGATCACGTCGCGACTTCAGGCTTCGCCTGTCTGAAGGGGCTCAACCAGCACAAGCTCTACGACTCACCCGACCGCCTGCAGTACCCCGAGAAGCGGGTGGGCGATCGTTGGCAGCGCATCTCCTGGGCGCAGGCGCTCGGCGAGATCGGCGCCAAGGTGTCGACCCTGCGCGACGAACACGGCCCGGACTCGATCGGCCTCTACGTGGGCACGGCGGCCGGCTTCAGCATGTTGCACCCGATCTTCGCCCAGGGGTTCATGCAGGGGCTCGGCTCGAAGAGCCTGTACGCCACCGCCACCCAGGATTGCGCGAACAAATTCGCGGTCGCCCACCAGGTCTACGGTTTTCCCTTCTCGCAGCCCTACCCCGACGTCGATCGCACGCAGTGCCTGATCATCGTGGGCGCGAACCCGGTGGTCTCGAAGTGGAGCTTCCTCCAGGTCCCGAACCCGATGAAGCGCATCCGCGAGATCCAGGCGCGCGGCGGGAAGGTGATCGTCGTCGATCCCAGGCGCACCGAGACGGCGAAGATTGCGGGAGAGCACGTCTTCATCAAACCCGACACCGACGTGTTCTTCTATCTCTCGTTCCTGAACGTGGTGATCGAACGAGGCGGCATCGATCGGGCGCGCGTCACCGCCTACATGAAGGGCTTCGAAGCCGTCGAGGCGCTGGCCCGCGAATGGCCACCGGAGCGCACGGAATCCGTCACCAGGATTCCGGCCGATGCCCTGCGCGAGATGGTCGACCAGTATCTCGCGGCGGATGGCGCGGCGCTCTACAGCTCGACCGGCGTCAACATGGGACGCAACGGTTCGCTCTGCTTCTGGCTGCAGGAAGTGATCAACGCGGTCACGGGCAACCTCGACCGCCCCGGCGGCACGTTGATGGGCGAAGGCATCGTCGACTTCGCCCGCTTCGGCGTGCGGTCGGGCATGTTCATGGACGACAAGCGCAGCCGCATCGGCGACTTCCGCGCCGTGAACGACGCCTTCCCGGGAGGCGTGATGGCCGACGAGATCCTGACCCCGGGCGATCGGCAGCTACGCGCGCTGTTCGTGACGGGGGGCAACCCGCTGATCACGATGGCGAACAGCGGACGCCTGGCGGAGGCCTTCGAAGAGCTCGAGCTGCTCGTGACGCTCGACATCTACCGCAACGAAACGGGCTCGCTGGCCCACTACACCCTGCCCTGCACCTCTCCCTTCGAACGCCCGGACCTGCTCTTCGCCTTCCCGCTGCTGATGGGAATGCAGTCGCGACCCTATCTGCAGGCCACCGAGGCCGTGCACGCGCCGAGCGGAGAACAGCGCGACGAGGCGAGCATCTACGTCGAACTCGCGAAGGCCTGCGGCAGCCCGATCTTCGGTTCGCGCATCGCGCAGAGCCTGTTCGAGTTCGCGCGGCGCTTCGATCGACGCAGGCGAACGGGCGAAGGCGGGCTGCCGGGAATTCCGCAGGAGTGGATCCTGAGCCTGCTGCTGCGGCTCGGTCGGCAGCCGGGTTACGAGAAGCTGCTTCGGTCGCCCAACGGTGTGGCGCGGCCGGAGGTCGCGGGCGAGCAGTACCTCGGCGAGCGCATCGTGACCGCGGACAAGAAGGTCGATCTCGCCCCGGCGGTCCTGATGGAAGCCACGAGCGAGCTCGAGGCCGTCTTCGATCGCGAGCGCGGCGACAACCGCTTGCGCCTCATCACCAAGCGCTCCCACGAGACCCACAACTCGTGGACTCACAACATCGACGAGTTCGTGAGTGGCGAACGCGAAACGAATCACCTCTACATGCATCCCGACGACGCGCGGAAGGTCGGTCTCGAGAACGGCGAGCTGGCCGACGTGCGGTCGGGTACGGCCACGGTGCGGATTCCCGTGCGCATCCTTTCGGATCTGATGCCGGGCAGCGTGGCGATGCCCCACGGTTGGGGACACCAGCACGCGACAGGCCTTTCGGTCGCGAGTCGCACCGCCGGCGTAAACGTGAACCTGCTCGCGGCCGACGGACCGGGCGCGATCGAGAAGATCTCGGGGATGGCCCACCTCACGGGCATCCCCGTCGAGGTCTTTCCCGCCGAGGGGCCGCGCGCCAGAGAGAGTTGGTCGGGCATCGCAACCAACCCCGCATCGCCATGAAACTCGACGCCGACCAGATCGGGCAGTATCGGGAGCAGGGATATCTCCTGCTACCGGAGCTGATCGACGAGGCCGCCCTCGATCGCTTCGAAGCGCGTTTCGAAGATCTCGTACACGAACGCGTCGCGCGTCCCTCGAAGATGACCGTCATGGAGGACGTGATGGTGGTCAAGGGTGCGGTGACTCCCGATTCGCCTCTCCACGCCATCAACAAGATCCTGAGTTTCGAAGACGACCCCGTCTTGATGGAATACGCCGAAGATCCGCGGATACTCGAGGCGGTGCGAAGCCTGATCGGCCAATCGCTGATGACGATCTCGACGAACGTCTTCAACAAGCCGCCGGGAGTCGACGGGCGCCACCCCCTCCACCAGGACCTGCGCTACTTCGCCCTGCGTCCCGCCGACAAGATCATCGCGAGTTGGACCGCGATCTCTCCGTGTACGCGGGAGAACGGTTGCCTGGCCGTCATCCCGGGAAGTCATCGCGGCGGCCTGCTTCCCCACGGTGACGTCGATTGGGAGCACGTGAACTTCGGGTTCTTCGGCATCGAAGACGTCGACGCCGAAGGGCGGGTTCACGTCGAGATGGCTCCCGGAGACACCCTACTCTTCCATCCCCTGCTCGTGCACGGCAGTGGGCGGAACAAGAGTGCCGGCTTTCGTCGCGCGATCGCCGCCCACTATGCGTCGGCGGATTGCGAACGGCCGGACGTGCCGCACAAGCGGCAACCCGTGATGAAGCGCATCGCCGACTGACGGCGCCCGCGGCTATTCGATGGCGCCTGCAGCTATTCGATGGCGCCTGCAGCTATTCGATATAGCCGAGCGCCCGTAGGTGCTCCGTCTCCTCGTCGGAGAGCTCGACCATCTCACCCGTACTGCGATGCGTGATGGCTGGACTCGCACCGACGCGGGCGTGCAGGGTGTCGCGCAGCGAGGCCACGACAGAAGGCTTCGCTTCGTACCGATTGACGTCTTCTGCGGGATCCGCGGCGAGATCGAAGAGGGCTTCGCGCCGCGACCCGAGTAGCCGCAGCGGCATGGCGCTGCCGTAGTCGTAGGCTTCGATCAGCTTGTGATCCCGGGAGATGATCGCCGCGCCGAGCACCTGTTCCCGGGTGTGGGTCGCGTGTTCGCTGATCGCGATCGCGTGATGGTCGACCTCGCGCTCTCCGCGAATCAAGCTGGCGAGGCTGTCGCCGTCGATTTCGGTCCCGACCTCGATCCCGGCGAATTCGGCGAGGGTCGGAAAGAGGTCGACGAGTTCCACGACTTCGTCGACTGCACTCCCCGCCGCGCGACCCGCCATGTCTTTGGGCAGCTTCAGGATCATCGGGACGCGCACCACCTCCTCGTAGAGGGTGTGACCGTGGGCCCAGCTCTCGCGCTCGTAGAGCTCTTCCCCGTGGTCGCTCGTGACCACGATCAGCCAATCGTCGTACTCGCCACTCTCGCGCATCCACTCCATCAGGGTGCCGAGGCGATCCTGGTCGTAGTACGCCAGCTCGGCGTCGTAGAGGGAAACGGCCTGCTCGATGTCGCGCGCTTCGAGGTCGTTTCTCTTCTTGTAGTCGAGCTTCTTGAAGTCGACGTTGGAGCCCGGATCGCCGAAGCGCGTTCGATATGCGTCGAAGCCGCCCTTCTCGTTGTCGTACGGATCGTGGGGACCGATCAGGTGCAGGTAGGCGAAGATCGGACCATCCTGCTTGCGTCGTTTCAGGTGCTTGCGCAGAAAGCGCTCCGCCGGCACGGCACGTCGATAGTCGTCGAAGCCGCGACCGAAGCCCTGGCTCTCGTTCACGTGGCTGTTCTCGACGAAGCCGACGGTTTCGAAGCCGTTCTCGCGGAAGGTCTCGGCGAGCAGGGGCAGGTCCGAAGGCATCGGATACGCACCGAGTTTCTCCACCTTTTCGAGTTCGCCGGCCTCGTTCATCGCCGCCGAGCCGATCACGACACCGTGGTGACGCGGATAGAGGCCCGTGAAGAGGGAGGCCACCGAAGGCTTGGTCCAATTCGACTGCGCATAGGCGCGCGTGAAACGAATGCCGTCGCGCGCGATCGCGTCGATCACGGGACTCGTCTCGCGCTCGTAGCCATAGGCGCTCACGTGATCGCCGCGCACCGTGTCGACCAGGATGACCATGACCTTGTCGGCACGGACGTCTGCGAGGCGCGCGGAAGCCACGTCCGGCGCCGATGCCCACCCGAAGCGCAACGTCGCGATGGCCACCGCGACTGCGACACCCACCGCCAAACCCAGCCCCCGCCGCGCGCTCGTTGCACCCATCGCGCCCAAACCTCCGCGTGAAATACGCATCGGTTCGGCGTCGGATTGCGCGGGCTTGAGAGGTCTACAGTGTAAGAAGGGGGTGAGAACCGCGGTGACGCTCGCGCGCTAGTTCATCTTCGCGATTACGTCTTCGGCGAAGCGCTGGAGACCGTCGATCTTCTTCTCGAGTTCGTCCGTCATGCCGTGATAGAAGACCCAGGGCATGGTGAGAATGTGGTTGACGCCCCCTTCGCGCAGGCGCTCGTAGCGCTCGATGTTGCCCGCGTCGCTCGCGCTGGCCATCACGTCGAAGGGGCCCTCGCGCCCGAGTTCCGCGCGGTAGCAGCGCACCTTCTCGATACATTCGAGAATCTCGGCGCTGGTCTGGAGATCGGAGAGCCAGCCGTCGTTGCGGGCCGCGCGCTTGAGCGCGAGATCCGAGATGCCCCCCACCCAGATCGGGATCGGCTTCGCGGGATGGGGGGGTGTGAGCTTCAGGCGATCGAAGCGATAGAACTCGCCCTCGTGATCGACCATCTCCCCCGTCCAGAGCTTCTTCATCACCTCGATCATCTCGTCAGCGCGCGCGCCGCGCCGGCGGAACTCCTGGCCCATCAGCTCGAACTCGACGTTCGACCAGCCGACCCCGATCGTCATCGTGACGCGATCGTTCGAGAGCGCCGCCGCGGTGGCCACCGCTTTCGCCGCAGCGAAGGGGTTGCGCATGGGCAGCACGAACACGTTCGTTGTGAAGCGCAGGCGCGTCGTCACCGACGAGAGCGCACCCGCGACCACCCACGCGTCGGGGAAGTCGGTGTTCTCGTCGTAGCGCCGGCTGCCGTCCTCCGTGTAGGGGTACGGCGTATCGAGGGTCTCGGGATAGACGACGTGATCGGAGAAGCTGATCGCCTCATAGCCGGCTTCGTCGGCCGCCTTCGCCATGGGGACGAGGTGGTCGGCCGGGTGGAACGCACCCGAGATCACGAACTTCATTCGGTCGACTTCCTTTCCATCACTGGTCGGCGCGAGCGGCGCGCCTCAAGCGCCATCGCGGGGGGTCACGATCTCACCGGGGCGTGCGCCGGTCGGCTTGCCCGCTTCGAAGGTCGCCACGCCGTTCACCAGGGTGATGCGCACGGGCGCGGGGTCGCGAGTCCAGCGCCAGGTGTGACCGCCCTTCCCGTCCGGCACGTCCCAGGTCTTGTACTTCTCCCGGCGTTGGATCTCGTCGAGGGCGAAGACGGTGATGTCGGCGCGCTTTCCCACTTCGAGAACCCCGCGATCGGTGAAGCCGAAGTGCCCCGCGAGCTTTCCGGTTTGGCAGTGGACGGCTTCTTCGATCGAGAGGCTTCCCTCGTCGCGCACGTAGTGGGTAAATAGAAGGAGGTTGTCCCCGGCGCCACAGAACAGCTGACCGTGGGCGCCCGAATCGTTGATGTTGCCGACGGCCTTCGGATCGCGCGTGAGACGCACCACCATCTCGTCGTCCTTTTCCCAGGGCGGCATCGTCACCGTCGAGTCGAGACCGTTCTCGATGAACCACTGGGCCAACGCATCCGAGGGATGCACGCCGAGGCTACTGGCGTACTCGCTGAGGGTGATGCCGACCGGGCCGGCGTCGTTGGCCGAGTTGTCGAGCAGCATCGGCCCCGGGTTGCGGAAGAAGCCCGTCTCGAGGGATTCGTGATCCCAGCTATGTCGCGCACGCGCGCGCCAATCGGGATCGCCGAGTAGCGCGAGCTTCGCCTCGTCGCTCTCGGCGGTGATCACCTCGTGCCACACATAGTCGTTGCTCTGCGCGAAGAGCAGGGTCTGCTTCACGCTCGCCGTCACGGTGATGGGCACGTGGGCGTAGCCCGTCCAGAAGTCGCGTCCCTCTTCGGCGAAGCGCGCGTGGAGCTCGGCCAGCGGTTGTTGCAGGCCGTAGTCCTTCTGCCACTTGAGGGTGGGGACGCCCGCCCACTGCAGCCGCAGCGCTCGACCGTCGGCGAGACGCGCGAGACGCTCCATCTGGGTGGTGGCCGTCATCCGCATGATGCTGTCGACCACCACCTGGACGGTGGCACCCGGGTGCCGCTCCATCACGTCGAAGAGCGCAGCGAATTCCTCGTCGTCGGCGTGCAACGAGGGAACCGGGCGGTCTTCGCCATCGTGATCCATCAGGTTGGTCGACATGCCGAGGGCCCCGGCCACGAGGGCATCTTCGAGCAGCGCCGCGATCTGCTCGCGCTCTTCGGGTGTGGCCGCCCGCTCCCAGGCGTCCATCCCCATGACGGCGAGCCGCAGGGCGATGTGGCCGACGAATGCGCCGTAGTTCGTCGGCACCGAAACCCCTTCCGTCATGCTGGCGCGATACTCCGACCACTTGCGCCAGTTCCACGGCAGGTTCTCGAAGAACGGGGCTTCGGGGATGTCCTCGAAGAAGGAGAAGATCTTCACGACCTGCGCGCGCACTTCGGCGTCTTCGTGGAGGGGCGCGATCGCGAAGCCGCAATTGCCCATCACCACGGTGCTCACGCCACAGCCCGGAAGGGGATCGAGATCGGGCTGCCACCACATGGTGCCGTCGAAGTGGGTGTGGCTCTCGATCAGCCCCGGCGTGACGTAGCAGCCCGAAGCGTCGAGCACGACTTCGTCGGCCTCGGGCTCGAGGGACGAGGCGATCTCGCTGATCCGCCCATCCCGCACGCGGACATCCGCGCGGAAGGCCGGTGCGCCGGTGCCATCGACCACCGTGCCGCCGCGAATCAAGCGATGCTGTGCTTCGACGTCCATCTGGATCTCCTGGAAGAAGGAAGGCGCGAGCTGCGCATTCTAACCGAGGGTCCGCCGCGCACGGGCTCGCAACCGGCTCGATTCGAAAACGCGAGCGCCCACGATCAACGTGGACACAGCTAGAGTCTCCGCGATGAGCGAGAGCAAACCGGGTGTCGTGGTGTTCGGAACCGGCTTCGGCTGCTTCACCCACGTGCGAGCGCTGCGCAATGCGGGCTTCGAGGTGCGCGCGGTGGTGGGACGCGACGCCGAGAAGACGCGCAAGCGCGCCGAACTCTTCGACGTGCCTCGTGCACTGACCTCCGCCGACGAGGCTCTGGCCCTCGACGGCGTCACCGCAGTGACGATCGCGACGCCACCGCACACCCACGCTGAGATCGCGCATCGCGCGTTGGCGGCAGGCAAGCACGTGATCTGCGAGAAGCCATTCGCACGCGACATCGCCGAGGGCGAAGCGCTGTGCGAAGCCGCGAAACGAGCGGGCGTCGTGGCGTTGGTGGGAACCGAATTCCGTTTCGACGCGGGACAGGCGATGTTGGCCCGAACGGTGGCGAGCGGCGCCATCGGCGAACCGCGGCTCGCGACGGTGCTGCTCCACGTGGGCGTCCTCGCGGCACCGGACGCCGAGATCCCCGCGTGGTGGCAGGACGCCGAACAAGGCGGTGGCTGGCTCGGCGCCCACGGCTCCCAGGTGATCGATCAGGTGCGCTTCACCCTCGGCGACTTCGCCGCAGTGAGCGCGAGCGTCACACACGTCGTCGAGCGACCGATGTCGGCGGACGACGCCTTCGTGGTTCAGTTCCGCATGCAGAACGGTTGCGTGGGCACGCTCCAGAGCACCTGCTCCGATCGCTCGCCGCCGATGATCGAAACCCGCGTCACGGGAACCCGCGGCACCGCGTGGATTCGCGGCGTGGGAAGCGAGGTCTTCGTCGCCGACGAGGCGGGGACGCGCCAGATCGAAACCGACGTCGACCTCGCGGGCGGCGAGCTCGCGCCCCCTCCCGAAGGCGCCCTCGAGACCGACTACGAGCGAATGATCGGAATCGGCCTCGACATTCCCCCATACACCCGCCTCGCCGAGACCTTTCGCGCACGCATCGAAGGTCGCGAAGACCCGACGCGCAGCGCCCCCGCGAGTTTCGAAGACGGCCTCGCTGCGTTGCGCGTGTTGCAGGCGGCCAGGAAGTCCGCTTCGAGTCTGCGCTGGGTCGATCCCTCGACGGGCGACTACGTCGCCTAGCCACCGCTACCCAGCAGCAGCAACCCGCCGCCGAAGAGCACGAAGGTCAGCAGGAAGACGACGAAGCAGTAGCCCATGATGGAGCGCGCGTTCGTACCCACGATCGCGAGCAGCGGCAGCGTCCAGAACGGCTGGATCAGGTTCGTCCACTGGTCGCCGTAGGCGACCCCCATCACCACGACGGGAATCGCCACGTCGAGCTTCTGCGCCGCGGCCACGAAGATGGGGCCCTGTACCGCCCACTGCCCTCCCCCCGACGGCACGAAGAAGTTGAGCACCCCACCCGAAACGAAGGCCCAGAAGCCCAGGGTCTCGCGCGTCGCAATGGCGACGAAGCCGTCGGAAAACAGGTTCACGAGATCGGTGCCCGCCATCAAGGCCATGATGCCGGCATAGAATGGATACTGCAGAACGATCGGCCCCAGCGAACGGCTGGCGTTCGCGATCAAGCCGACGTAGTGGATGGGCGAGCGGGCGAGCACGAGGCCCAGGCCCAGGAACGACCAGTTCACGACGTCGAGGGTGAGTTGCATGCCGCGCTCGGCGAACCACGTCGCGAGGTAGGCGAGGAGCAGCAAGCCCATCGCGAGTGAGATCAGCCGCGTGCGCTCGATGCGCTGGCCCACCGTGAGCAGGCCCTCGTCATTCGATACACCCACGCCGCCGCCGGGCTCGAAGAGCCCTGAGGCATCCCCGTCGAACTCGACCGTCTCCGATGAATCCGGACCGAGTTGGCTGCACAACAGCGACACCGCCGCGAGCGTGATGAGGGCCAGCGCGATGTTCCACGGCGCGAAGATGGTGGCCGTGACCGGTACGATCCCCGTCTGCGCTTCGAGGATGTGCCCGGGGGTGGCGACGAAGAGCGCCGACGAACTCGAATACCCCATGTGCCAGACCACGAAGCCGGCGTATGCGCTCGCCACCAACATGGGAAAGTGGACGCGCAAGCCGCGGGAGCGAGCGGCCTTTGCGACCTCGAGGGCGAGTAGCGCCCCCACGACGAGCCCGAGCGACCAGGCGAACAGGCTGGCGAGGCCCGCGACCAGGGCCACCAGACCGTAGGCCTGGGGCGCAGTCGTCGGTCTCTTCGCCACGCGGCTGACCTGGGCGTGCACGAAGTCGGTATGTGCGAGCGCATGGGCACATACCAGGGTAAGCGCCACCTGGGTGATGAAGGGAAGCAGCCCGGTCAGGCCGCGCCCCCAGATCCCGAGCGCCTCGAGGGACGTCGTCGGGGTCCAGAAGACGGCGAGAGCGAACGTGGCGCCCGTGAGTACGATGGCGAAGACGAAGGCGTCGGGATAGAAGCGCTCCACGAAGACCACGAAGGGCCGAGCCAGGCGATCGAGCACGGGGCGCATGCGCTCAAACTACACCGCGGACTGATAGAATGAAACGACTCGCGGAGTTCCTGGATGACGGCGCGCCCAACGTCGGAAGGAAACGATGTGCAGCGGACCGCCATCTGGCGCGCCGAAGGGGCCGCCCTTGCCGCGGTGCTGTTCGTGCTCGCAGCGGGAGTGCGCTTCGCCTATCTCGCGGAAGCGTCGAGCGGACCTTTCTTCGAATCGGGAGGGGTCGATTCGACGACCTACCTGCAGCGCGCCTTCGAAGCGATGGGCACGCATTGGCCGGGAGAGTTCGCCTTCGAACAACCTCCCCTCTACCCACTCTTCCTGGCCGCGCTGGGCTCCGTCTTCGGCAAATCGATCTGGGCACTCAAAGCCATTCAGGTCGTACTCGGTTCGATCACCTGCGTGCTCGTGTACTTCATCGGCCGGCGAGCCTTTCGCGACGAGCGCGTGGCTATCCTGGCCGCCCTGGCCTGTTGCTTCAACGGAACCCTCATCTATTTCGATGGCCAGATCGTCTCGGCGAGTCTCGAGACCTTCCTGGTTTGCGCCGCGATCCTCGCGCTGCTCCACGCGGGAGATCGAGACAGCGCGCTGCTCTGGATGACGGCGGGCCTGGCCCTCGGCCTCGCCACGATCAATCGCGGCGCCGTTCTGGTGAGCCTGCCCTTCATCGTGTGGTGGCTGTTTCGCAAGGAGGGGGGAATGGGCACGTCGAGTGAGACGCCTGATCGATTGCTCTCGATCGGTCTGCGTCGCACCGCGCTCCTCGGCCTGCCGATCGCCGCGTGTCTCCTACCCGTCACGCTTCACAACATTCGCCACGACCTCTCGAGGAACGCGCCGCCTACGTCATCGGCGCAGGAGATCGCGGCGGAGCGGACGGGTGTCTTCGAACGCATCGCGAACCGCGACTTCGTCGTGCTCACGTCCCTCGTCGGGATGAACCTCTACCTCGGCAACTCGGCCACCCACTACGAAACGAACGACCCCAACCACCCCGACTGCTTCTCCCACGCCAACCACGTGATGCGGCTTCCCTATCGAACGACGGGAGATCGCAGTGCGTCGGGGCAACAGCGGGCATTGCTCGCGCACACGGCGGAAACCATCCGCGCCGACCCGGCCGCCTGGCTGAAGCTCGTTGGGTACAAGCTGCTGCTCTTCCTGAACGGCCTCGAGATTCCGCGCAACGCGAATCTCTACGCCGAGCGTTCGCATTCCACGGTGCTCCAGGCCCTGCTGTGGCCGGCGCCCGTGGCCCTACCGGGCGCGGTTCTCTTCCCACTGGGTCTGCTCGGGCTCTTCCTCGAACGGCGCGCCTGGCGCGAACACTTCGTGTTGCTGGCCTTCATGCTGCCGCGTGCGCTGCTGATCGTCGGATTCTTCGTGGCCGCGCGACTCCGGCTTCCCCTCGTGCCGATCGTCGCCCTCTTCGCTGCGTTCGCGCTGATCGCCCTGATCGAACGGGCACGCGCGAACGGGGCGCGTGGCCTGGCCGCACCGCTGATCGGGCTGCTGCTGCTCAGCGTGATCAGCAATCTCCCGCTCGCCACCCCCCATACGGAGTACGGGGCGTACGAGCACTTCAACCACGCGAATCATCTCGCGCGTCTGGGCGCGAGCGACGTCGCGCTCTCCCACTATCGCAAGGCCGTGGCGACGGCTCCCGACTCCGCGACCGCGCACTTCATGTTGGGGGTGGGGCTCGATCGCGCACGACAACCTCGAGCGGCGATCGAGAGCCTCGAGACGACGCTCCGAATCGACCCCGGCTTCGCGGAAGCGGCCGTGCGATTGGGGAGGATCCACCAGCGGGCGGGCCGCATGGCCGAAGCCGCCGCAGCTCTCGACCGCGCCCTCGAGATCGATCCCGACAACGCGGCACTCCGCGCTCACCGGGCGACGCTGGACGCGAACACTCCCACTCCGGATGCGAGACGCCGCTGACTTCGAAACCGCCCTCGCCGGCTCGACCTCAGTTCCCCGCGAACTGCCCTTGATCGAAGTAGTCGCGCCAGCCCGCGATCTTGCCGTCGTCGGTGAGTTCGAACACGCCCATCACGGGCAGCTCGACGGTTCGGTCCTCCATGTGGAGGAAGTCGACACGTTCGTTCATCACCAGATTGCCACTCACCACCTGGGCCCTGATGTCGAACTCGACGCTCTTGCACATCCCCGCGAACAGCGCGCTGACGAAGTTGCGGATCTCTTCCCTTCCCTTGCACGGGTTCATCGGGATGTTGTGGTAGACGGCGTCGTCGGTGAAGGCGTCGACGATGGCGTCGACATCGGCGCGGCCCCAGGCGGCGCAGAAGTCTCGAACGATCTGGTCGGAGTTCATGGGATGTCTTCCTTGCTTGATTCGCGCGGAGTGTCGGCCCCGGCATCCTGCACGAGGGCGTTCCACACGAAGGGGAGCTTGAGATGGGAAAGATAGGTCTGCGGCACCTCGAAACCCGGTAGCCCCACGGCGGGCTCCGCAACGGGCTGCGGATGGGGCGGCAGATAGGTTCCGAAGAGCCGGTCGTAGACGATGATGGAATCGCCGTAGTTGGTGTTCAACTCGTCTTCGCGACTCGAATGGTGAAGGCGATGCACCTCGGGGGTCGCGAGCCAACGGCTCAAGGCGCCCGTGTCCATCCGGACGTTGGCGTGTTGCAGGGAGGAGTTCGCGCTCACGATCACGGTGTAGAGGGCGAGCGCCTCCGGTGTCACTCCGAGGAACCACAACAGGCCGATGCGACCGCCGTAGGTGATGAACGATTGCAGGGGGTGTTTGCGCATGGCGAGCAGGAAGTACATGCGCGGCGAACAGTGGTGAACCGCGTGAAGCGGCCAGAGGGCGGTCTCGTGCATGCCCCGATGGATCACGTAGTTGGCGAACTCGCCGATCCACCAGGCCAACAGGGTCTGCACGATCAACGGCGCGGCCGTGGGCCAGAGCCCCACTCCGATCGACGCGGTCACGCTCTCGGAGATAGAAACGAGTCCTCCGAACACGAAGGCGCGCAGGATCCACATCGGGATCGGGTTGCTCACGACCATGTGGAGGAAATCGGTGAAGGCTTCGCGCGGCTGCAGGCGCCAATGCGGCGTCGCGGGGAACCAGCGCTCGAATGCGAAGCACAGCGGAATCAGCGCGAGACTCACGGCCGACACGACGAAGCCGGGATCCGAACCGCCCGCGATCACCAGATAGGCGATCGACACGCAGCTGATCAGCACCGCGGGATAGAAGCCATGGCGGACGAATCGTTCGAGCAACGTGCCTCCCCCATTCTCGCGAACGGCCGTTCGAAGTTTCGTCGAGGCGGGCCGCCCGGGCAATTGCCGAAGCGCACGGGTTGAACGAGGATAGATCCCCTGTGCGCGCCACGGCTCGCCCTCCCCTGACTACCGAAAACGAACGAGGCCCCCCGATGAGCGAAACCACCGAACTCTACCCCGGCGCCGTTGCCGCCAAGACTCCAGACAAGCCCGCAGTCGTGATGGCCGGTTCCGGAGACATCGTCACCTACGCAGAACTCGACGAGACCGCGAACCGCCTGTCGCACCTCTTTCGCGCGGCGGGCCTCATGCCCGGCGATCACATGGCCTTCTGCATGGAGAATCGCGCCGAGTATCTCCCCATCATGTGGGGCGCTCATTACGCCGGTCTCTATTACACCGCGGTGAGCTCGCGTCTCACCACCGAAGAGCTCGGCTACATCATCGAAGACAGTGGGAGCAAGGCCTTCATCACGAGCCCCTACAAGGCCGACACGGTCGCTGGGCTCGGAAGTGCGTTGAACGGCGTGGACGTCAAGCTCAGCGTCGGTGGCGCGGTCGACGGATTCGATTCCTTCGAGGAAGCGATTGCGAAGTTCCCGAACGCGGCCCTCGAAAACCGCAGCGAAGCCGTGCCCATGCTGTACTCCTCGGGCACGACGGGTCGCCCCAAGGGCGTGAAGCCGGGCTTCCCCGACGAGCCGCTCGGCCATGGCGATCCACTCGCGACGATGATGACCCTGCTCTTCGGGGCCTCGGCGGATAGCGTCTATCTGTCGCCGGCCCCCCTCTATCACTCGGCCCCACTCCGCTACTGCGCCAGTTTCCAACGCGTGGGGGCCACGATCATCGTGATGGAGAACTTCGACGCCGAGGGAGCACTCGCCGCAATCGAAAAGCACCGCGTGACCCACAGCCAGTGGGTACCCACGATGTTCGTCCGTATGCTGAAACTCCCGGAAGAGACACGCGCCCGGTACGACATGTCGAGCCTCGAGTGCGTGGTGCACGCCGCAGCGCCCTGCCCGGTCGGTGTCAAGCGGCAGATGTTCGATTGGTGGGGCGAGGTCATCCACGAGTACTACGCGGGCACGGAGGGCAACGGCTTCGTGTACTGCGGGCCGAAGGATTGGCTCGCCCATCCCGGCAGTGTGGGCAAGGCGATCAACTGCACCGTTCACATCGTCGACGACGACGGCCAGGAAGTGCCGATCGGCGAAGAAGGCACCATCTATTTCGAAGGATCGACGCTGCAGACCTTCGAGTATCACAACGACCCCGAAAAGACGCAGGGGGCGATGCTCGGCGATTGGAGCACCCTCGGCGACATCGGCAAGCTCGACGAGGACGGCTTCCTCTATCTCACCGATCGCAAGGCGAACATGATCATCAGCGGCGGGGTGAACATCTACCCGCAGGAGACCGAGAACGTGCTCACCATGCACCCGAAGGTGCGGGACGTTGCGGTCTTCGGTGTCCCGAACACCGACTTCGGCGAAGAGGTGAAGGCGGTCGTGCAGCCGGTCGAGATGGGCGAAGCGGGTGAGGCCCTCGAGCGCGAACTGATCGCCTACTGCCGCGAGCACCTCGCCGACGTCAAGTGCCCGCGCAGCGTCGACTTCCGCGAGGAGCTGCCCCGCCATCCCACGGGCAAGCTCTACAAGCGCCTGCTGAAGGACGAGTACTGGAAGGGTCACGAGACGCGCCTGCTCTAGAGATCCGATCCCTTGCGCCCACCGCGAAGTCAAATCCCTGAGCGATTCGAACGGAGGCCCCCGTGAGCGAATTGATTCTCCACCACTACGACCTCTCTCCCTACGCGGAGAAGACGCGCCTTTCCCTCGGCTTGAAGGGGCTGTCCTGGCGATCGGTCGATACTCCGATGAACCTGCCCAAGCCCGATCACTTCGAACTCACCGGGGGCTATCGGCGTGTTCCGGTGCTGCAGATCGGCGCCGACATCTACTGCGATTCGCACCTGATCGCCCGCACCCTCGACCGCCTGTTCCCCGAGCCGGCCCTTTCTCCGCCGGGGCGCGAGACGGAGGAGATCGCGTTCTCCCGCTGGGCCGAGACGTCGTTCATGATGCTGATCCTCAGTTATCTCGGGATGGGCGGCGTATTCGACGACGCCTTCGTCGAGGATCGGCAGAAGACCATGGCCCCTCCCGGCACCGACTTCTCCCAGACAAAGATGATCGTCCCCACGAAGCTGCTCCAGCTGCAGTCGAACCTCGCGCGCCTCGAAGACCAGCTGGCCGACGGGCGCGACTTCGTCTTCGGGGATGCACCGTGCGGCGCGGACATCTCGGCGTTTCACACGACGAACATGTTCGGTGCGCATCCACGGACCGCGGACCTGCTACAGGACGCGCCGAAAGTCAGCGCATGGCTGGAGCGAGTCCGCGCGATCGGTCACGGGGAGCGGAAGGCGATGGAGAGCGCCGAAGCCATCGCGATCGCCCACGACGCCATACCGGCCGCGTTCGAGGGCGAGCCCGTACTACCGGACGGCATGTCGCTCGGCACACCCGTGGTCGTGATCGACGACGAATTCGGCTCGGGGAACGTCACCGGAACGCTCGCCGCGTCGGGCCTTCACGACGTCGCGGTGCGGCGCGAAACCGAGCGCGCGGGCGCAGTCGTAGTGCACTTCCCGCGCGAGACCTTCACGGTGATCGCTACGGGCTAGATGATGTAGCCGTCGCCCGAAGCGCGCACGGTGAGATCGCCGATCGAGACGCCCCAGGGCTGATTGATCGCGAAGACGATCTGATCGGCGAGGAGTTCGGGGGAGAGCGAGAAGTATCGGATGTCGTCGGGGTCGGCGAGACCTTCGGGCGGGTTGTCGCCCAGCATCTTCTCGAAGGTCGCCATGAACTCGGCCTGTCCCGCGCCGAGGATGCCGCCGACGGCTTCGGGGTTGAGCACCCCCGCGCCGAGCCCCGTGAGCGGCACGCCCGTCGGACGGATCGTCGTCACCTTGATCTTGCCGAGGCTCTCCTGGCGAAGCGATTCCGAGAGCACGTTGACCGCGGCCTTCGTCGCGCCGTAGACCGCGGCTCCGGAGACCGGGTAGTTGCCGTAGATCGAAGAGATGTTCACGACGTGTCCGCGCCCCTGTTCGATCATCTGGTCGTGCACGGCGATGATGCCGTTCAACACGCCCTTCATGTTGATGTCGATGCAGCGGTCCCAGGCGTCGGCCGCGATCTCGTGGTCGGCGTAGAAGGCAAGCGGCATCACCCCGGCGTTGTTCACCATGACGTCGATCGCACCGAAGCTCTCGATCGCCCGACTCGCGAGGTTCTTCATCTGCGCGCGGTCGGTCACGTCGGCCACCACGCCGATCGCCTCGCCGCCGGCTTCGGTGATCGACTTCACCGTGACATCGAGCTCCGCCTGGTTCACGTCGGCGGCCACGACCTTCGCGCCCAGCGCTGCGGTCTTCTGCGATACCAGGCGACCGAAACCACCTGCGCCTCCGGTGATGACGATGACCTTCCCCTCGATGTGATTCGACATGCCTGACTCCTGATGGGCTGTGATTGCGCTATGACATGGCGCGACTCTCGTCCAGCTTCCGGATCGCGACCGGGATGTTGCTCATGCGCGGAAGCCCTGTGTAGCGCTCGTAGTCGCTGTCTACCGCCGAGAGTCGACCCGTGTTGGCGCCAATCTCCCGCACTTCGCCGTCGCGGGAGGGGGCTCCGCCCCAGCTGTGGGTCATCGAGACGAGACCGCGTCGCAGATTCGCATCGGCCTCGATCACCCCGCGGATCGCGGCGCGCGCCGAACGGATCTCGACGAGGGCTCCGCGTTCGAGGCCGAGGGCCCCGATGTCGTCGGGATGCATGTACGCGGGGTTGGTAGTCAGGCCGCGCTGTTGACCCGGCTCGTCGCAACCCGTGGAGTTGAGCACGTTCATCTGCCGGCGCGACACCATGCGATAGGGCCACTCCCCGATGTCAGTGGGTTCTTCACGAGCGACCTCGGCGAGATCGTTCATCATCACCTCGTTCCCGACGTCGAGGCGACCTTCCCAGCCCTCGTCCTTCGGCGCGACGACCACCGGCGGGTCGGGAAAGATCGCGCCGGCCGGGTGCTTGCGAACCTCGTCGAGGGGGATGCGCGAGTTCTTCGTCACCATGTCGAAGAGATCTTCGGTCGAGGGCTTCTCGATCATGTCGAGGGCGTGCCCTTCCACGCGCACCGTGCCCGTGAAGGAGACGGGTTTCACGACGAGCTGTACGCCGAGGCGTTGGGCCAGGCCGTAAAAGAACTCCCAGTCTTCGATCAGGTCGCTGCCTTCGGGTGGCTCGACCAGCGCTTCGGTGTACTGGGCCCAGGGGGCGGTCGTCCCGAAGCCGATCGCATAGGCGCTGAGGTACTCCTGGCCAAGGGTCATGCCCGGGACTTCGAGGGCGTGCTTCACCGCGATCACGTAGTCGGCCACGCCGGCGGTCGCGGACATCTTGGTGTCGATCTGCACGAGCAGATCGAGGGCCTCGAACGCTTCGAGGGTCTTCAGCTGATCGGGCCAGGCGGCGACGGGGTTGCCGCCGTGGCTGATCAGCACGCGCACCTGCCCTTCTCCCGCGAGCAGGATCTCCTCCGCGAGAGCGGCGGTCGGCATCCCGGCGGCGCTGTTGCTGAGGCCGCGAATGCGGATCTTCTCCCCGAACCCGTAGGCGTACTGCGGCATCGGCGGCATGGCCTGGGCTTTCGGACTCTGGGGTTGTCCGAGACAGGGCGGCTCGACCATGCGATCTCCTGCTCGCTGGTAGCGACCACACAATGTGTTCAGACAGCGCAGCAGGTATTCGAGCAACGTCGTATGCGCCGACATGTTGGGCCCGGTCCCCGCGACCGCGACGCCCGGACCGTGGGTCGCGAAGGTACGCGCAAGCTCGACCAGTGTGTCCGCGGAGATGTCGGCGCGCTGCGCAACGACCGCAGGAGCGAACGGCTCGACGGCCTCGCGCAGGGCCTCGACGCCGCTCACGTTCGCGTCGACGAAGGCGCGATCGGTGAGCTCCCCGTCGAGGATCACGCGCAGCATGCCGGCCAGGATCGCGACGTCTTCTCCCGGTCGCGGCTGCACGTGAAGGTGGGCGCGCCGCGCCGTTTCGCTGCGACGCGGATCGATGACCAGGAGCTTCAACCCCCGTGCAAGGGCGTCGGTCAGGCTGCGCCCCGGGTTGGTATGCGGAATGCCTCCCGACATGGCG
Source organism: Myxococcota bacterium (assembly GCA_028278345.1). GTDB lineage: Bacteria > Myxococcota_A > UBA9160 > UBA9160 > UBA4427 > DUBZ01. Next base: position 600 of record JANQEL010000272.1, on the reverse strand, counting down.
ACGAGGGGATTCGCGCCGACCAGCATCAGCACATTGGCTTCGCTGAAGGGTGTCGGCGGCGCCATCCAACTACCGTGCAACATCGCGGCGACCATCTTGCCCGGTTGGTCGATGGTGTTGGAGTTGAAGCCCATGCGCGAACCGATCGCCTTCAGGAAGGCCGTGGTCACTGCGCCGTTCGCCGCACCCGCGTTGCTCGCCATCGTCCCCGAGTAGGTCGCCACGCTGCGCGGGCCGTGCTCTTCGAGGAGCGACTTCAACCTCCCGGCGATCTCGTCCATCGCCTGCTCGACCGGGATGTCGACGTAGCGGCCATCGGGCATGCGCTTCTGCGAATGCAGCAGACGCCGGGGGCTCTGCTGCACGGCGGCCATGTTCTGCCCCTTCACACAGCAAAAGCCGCGGTAGAGCGGATTGCCGGGATCGCCCTTGACGCGCAACGGCTGCCCGCCGTCGACCTCGACCAGCACACCACAACCCGCGTGGCACGCGCGGCAGATCGTGTGCCGCCACCGCCCGCTCATTCGAATCCAAGCAACCAGATCACTGCAGGGAAGAGAGCAATCCCGCTAAAAACTACCCAGACTATCGGCTGAATCT
>JANQEL010000251.1 GCA_028278345.1 Myxococcota bacterium | reverse complement strand
GCTTCGCGAGGGGAGATGGATCGACCCCGCGGCGGCGCAACATCATGAGTGCAATGCCGTAGTTCTGTCCGGAGTAGTGTCAGGGACTCCAGGTGAGATAGATGGTGATGAAGATCGAACCCCAGAACGGCGAGTGGAGCACCGCCATCAGGATCCCGATCATCAACACCGTCATGTGCACGGTGAAGTTGCGGTAGGTGCGGCGTTCGTCCGCGTGCTCGTAGACGCGGAGCAGGGTCGCGCCGTAGTGGGCGCCGCTGCAGAGCAGGATCGCGTAGGCAAAGAAGTGTGTGGGGATCGCGCCCTGGGCCGTCGCTCCGCCGACGATCAGGACGACGAGGATCACCAGATAGAGCAGGCCACTCCCGAGAAAGAGGTCCGGGATCGGTCCGAAGAGCCAGGCGCGGTCATTCCCGTTCGACATCGGCTGGGATGATCCGCCGCCTGCCCGCCGATTTCAATCGCTCAGGCGTGTGCAACAGCCTCTTCGAGCTGCGCTCCGGTTGCCTGTATGGCGGCTTGCCACAGCCCTTCGCTCAGACTGTCGTCGAATTCGAGTGGATTCGGACGATGTTTCAGCGAGCGGTAGTAGCCACCGCTGTGCGCTTCGAGGGCGGGGTCGGTGGCCAACATCATGGCGGTTCGCGCGGCGCGATCGGCGCTCGGGAAGAGGTAGCGGATCATCGGACGCGCCAGGCTGTAGAGCAGCCCCGGGTTGTTGGCGCCGATGTTCGAAGCCACCGGGCCGGGGTCGACGGCGTTGACGGAAACGCCACTTCCCTGCGTTCGCCTTGCGAGTTCGTGGGTGAAGTAGACGATCGCGAGCTTCGAGCGCGAGTAGGCGTTGGCGGTCGAGTATGGATCGAGGGCGAGATCGTCGAGGTCGAGCTTCGCGATCTTGTAGGTGTCCGAGGACACGTTGATCACCCGGGCCGGGGCGCTCTCCAGAAGCCGCGGCCAGAGTCGAAGCGTCAGTTGGAACATCGCGAAGAAGTTCACCGCGAAGACGAGCTCGTGTCCGTCTTCACTCTCTTGTCGATGCAGGCTGACGAGGCCGGCGTTGTTGACGAGGATGTCGAGGGGACGGCCGCTCGAGAGGTACTCGCTGGCCGCGGCGTCGATCGAGGCACGCGAGGCGAAGTCGGCGAGCAGGATGTCGGGTCGCTTGCCGCCGTTCTTCTCCGCGATCTCGTCCTGCACGGCGGCGCACTTCTCGGGACTTCGTCCGTGGATCACGACGTCCGCACCGAGTGCCGCGAGCTGCCGCGCCACCGCGCGGCCATGGCCGTCGGTGGCGCCGGTGACGAGGCAGGTCTTTCCCGAAAGCGTGCTCATGGTTCGACCGGGACTCCGTAGCGTTCGCGGTAGGCATGGAAGTGGGGGTCGATCTCGTCGCGATCGAGGCCGAAGTCCTCGAGGGCGTAGCTGTGCACGCCGTGCTTCGTCTGGGTGTTGTTCGCCAGCCAATCGTTCATGCTGGCCTGGGTCTCCGGGGCGAGATCCTGGCCGAGAAAGTCGTAGACGCGCCGGATCTGCTTCATCGGATCGGCCATGACATCCTGGTAGAGCACGTCGAGGAAGGCCTCCTTCGGCAGACGCTCGCGCGCCGCCATCGACCGCTCGACCGCCCGAATCGCCTTGGCTCGAAACTGTTGGCCCACCTCGCTCAGGTCGACGCGATCGCTGAACATCGCGCGCGAGTGGGCCATCATGCTGCAGAAGCTCGCCACCGTTCGCGTCGGGTCGCGATGGGTGATCACCACCTTCGCGTCGGGGAAGACGCTGAACAGCTCGTCCAGATACTCGAGGTGGTGCGGGGTCTTGCCGAGCCAACGTCCGGGCCGCTCCCACAAGAGCAGCTGGATCAGACGCTTCATGTACTGATAGGCGGGGAGCTGATCGACCTCGCAGAACCACTGCTGGTAGCTCGGCGCACGCGCAATCGCATCGATCGCGGGGCTCACGAAGGTGACGTCCAGCAGGTGGATGTCCTCTTCGGGCTCCTCGGCCTCGACCGGATGGATCGCGAAGAGATCGGGCGAGAGATAGCGAAGCGCCTTCTCGGCGGTTTCGGCGAGACGGATGCGCGGGTCTCGGCCGCGACGGTCGACCCGCTCGGGGAAGGGGACCGGGTTCAGCCCCTCCCAGGCGGGCATCGAACGCAGGCCGGGTTCACAGGTGAGCAGGCGTTGCAGCTTGGTGGTCCCGGTGCGTTGCAGGCCGACGACGAAGACCGGTTCGCGCACCTCGGTCTCCTCGATCTCGGGATGGCGGATGCACAGGTCCTCGAGGCGAAGCCGATTCACCAGGGCGCGCACGAGGCTTTCGCGGATCGTGACGCGACCGAGCGGGTGGAGCTCTCCCTCGGCTTCGAGGGAAGTGATCATTCGCTGCATCGGTTCGCGGAACGATTCGTCGATGAAGTCGTCGAGACCGCTCGACCGCGTCGCGGCGCGAATCAGATCCTCTTCGGCGAGCGACACGCGGCCGATGCCGACCCTGGCGGCCGCGCGCCAGAGCGCGAGCACCGCACGGACCGGCAGGGGAAAGGGCTTGATCTCGAAGCTCACCGGATCTCCGTCTGCTTCACCACGCGACAGCGGGGCTGGGGGTGGTGTTCGGCGCGGATCCAGCGGAAGCACATCGTGCCGCGCTCGTGCCCCGCGGTTTCGATCCAGTTCGGCACCCCCGGGTCCTCGTGGGCGACGACGATGCGCACCGAGCCATCCTCTTCGTAGTGGGCCGTGTGCTGATTCACGTGCACGCGGTGGAAGCGGTAGTCGAGGCTCTCCATCCAGTGGTTGTCGAGTTGGAAGTTCCAGGCATCGCACGGCGGCGGCGTGGCTTCGATCACCAGGGCCTCTTCCGGCGCGAGCGCCCAGTAGGAGTGGTAGTAGCAGATGTTGGGGTCGCCTCCGGCTCCCATCGAGACCGCGTCGTCGAACTTGGGCAACTCGTTCACGTGGGATTCGAAGCCGTGGGCCCAGTTGGAGAAAAGGGCGGCGCAGGAGACCACCAGCCCACTCGCCTGTTCGAGGCCCGCATGCATTGCTTCCGGGGTCAGCGGTGCGGGGTGCGCGTCCCCGCCGACGCGTTCGATGGTGAGGGCGGCGGGCGTTTCGTTCTCGCGATCCGCGAAGGTCTGCCGGACGATCAGCGCGGTGGTGTCCTTCGTCATGCGCAGCCAGTTGCCGGGTTTCTCGTTGCAGCTCACGTGGATCTCGAAGCGACCGTCCGCGTCGATCTCGAGATCGCTCGCGTCGAGGTGTCCTCCCTGCTGCGAATCGCCGCTGCTGGCGACCCCTGCGCTCTGGGTGGCGAAGTCGAGGTAGTGGATCGTGTTGCGGACGCCGCGGATCCTGTACTCGAAGTCGCCGCTGATGGTGGCGTGCTGGTAGTAGTTGTCGGGGTTGTCGGCGCCGATCTTCGCCGTCTCGTGAACCGGGCGGTGGAGCGCTGGCGCTCGCGGGTCGGCGTATTCGACGAAGGTCTCGAGGGCCGCGCGGGTGAGGCGTGTCAGGTAACGGAAGCCCTCGGCCCGATCGAGGGGCGTCGCCGGTTGGTCGTCGGCCAGGATCGTCTTGCCGGCCGCCTTGAGGGTTTCGCAGAAGGCGTCCCACGATTCGCCGCTCATCAGCCTTTCGCGAGCGTCGTCGGTATTCGAAGTCGACAAGGGGGGCTCCTCTCGTGCGTGTAAGAAGGAATGAAGAATGAAGGAATGGACGCGTAGGATGCAGCGACGCGTCTCACTTCGCCGCTCGTCTTCATTCGCTACGACTCTGCGCGCTTCTTGAGCGCCGTCGCGCAATCGTCGAAGCCGCGTTGCACGGCCGGGCCGAAGAAGCGCATCACGACGGGCGTGAGCCAGCCGCTGAAGTCGTCGGTACAGATGTAGCGCGTGCGACCGCCGGGGAGGCGCTCGAGTCGCTGACAGCGGTCGGCGCGGATCAGGAAGCGAAGGGGTATGTCAGCGCCCCAGCAGAGCTTGTGCGGTCGTTCGTTCGCCGTGACGTACTCCACCTGGGTCATGAGCTTGTCGTCACCGCGCAACCGCACGCGCATGCGCACTGCGGCGCCCGGCTCGAGGGTGGAATCGATCTGCGGGGTGAACGGGTTCCACTCCGGGTAGCGCGCCAGGTCCGTCAGGATGTCGAAGACGGGCTCGGGCGGTGCATCGATCTCGATCTCGCTGCGGATGGTCCGTACGCCCATCAATCCCGTTCCTGGGCCTCGCCCGTCATCGGAACGAAGCGCACGGGAAAGACGCTCTCGCGTTCGATGCCGTCCTTCGTCTTCGTGAGCACGACGAGTTCCTGCCACCAGCGCCCGACGGGAACGACCAGGCGTCCGCCCACTGCGAGTTGTTCGATCAGGGGTTCGGGCACCTCCGGTGGTGCGGCGGTGACGAGGATCGCGTCGAAGGGGGCCGCTTCCGCCCAGCCCGCATAGCCGTCGCCGAGGCGCAGGTGGATGTCCGTGTAGCCGGTGCGGTGGAGCAGCGCGCGAGCGCGCTCGGCAAGCGGCGCCACGATCTCGATGCTGTAGACCTCGCCGGCCACTTCGGCGAGCACCGCGGCCTGGTAGCCCGAGCCGGTGCCGATCTCGAGTACCTTCGAATTCGCGTCGAGCTTCGCGAGCTCGGTCATGATCGCGACGATGTAGGGCTGGCTGATCGTCTGCCTCTCCCCGATCGGCAGCGGACCATCGTGGTAGGCGGCCTTGCGTTGGCTCTCCGGGACGAACTCGTGGCGGGGCACCTTTCGCATCGCCTCGAGAACCCGCGGATCGGCGACCCCTCGAGCGACGATCTGCTTCTCCACCATGTCCGCGCGGGCGGCGGCGTAGGCGGCTTCGCTCTTCGCGTGGGGCTTGGGGGAACGTCTCGGCATCGCGGTGTCGAAGATGGAAGGCGGGAGTGGGTTCGCGAGTGCGAGAGAGTCGCACAAAGCGATGACGAGCGACCCGAGGAGGATCGCGAACCGGCCGGGGCTCGCATTCGGTTGTGTGATCGGTCTGTCCGACATCCTCCGAGAAGTTAACTTCCCGCGCGACCCCAAACCCCCAATCCACCTCCGGAGGAAGCCCCGTGGCCCGCATCAGCAAGCTCAATCGATCGATCGCAGGAAAGGTCGCCCTGGTGACGGGGGCGGCGAGCGGAATGGGGCGTGCGACCGCACATCTCTTCGCCGACGAGGGCGCGAAGGTGGCGGTCAGCGATCTCGACAAGGGCGCGGTCGAAGCCGTGGTGGCCGACATCGCGGCCGCCGGAGGTGAGGCACGGGGCTACGTGCTCGACGTGAGCGATCTCGCGCAGATCGAAAGCGTGGTCGAGGAAGTGGCCGCGGACCTCGGCGGCCTCGACATCCTGGTCAACAACGCGGGGGTGAGCCTGCCGAGCCCGTACGAGAGCGAGGACTTCGAGGCGCAGTGGGAGAAGACCCTGGCCGTGAACCTCACCGCCCACGCGCGCCTGGTTCGCGCCGCATTGCCGCACCTGCGCAGGCACGGCGAGGGTCGCGTGGTGAACATCGCCTCGACCGAGGGCCTGGGGGCGCAGCCCTTCGTGGGGGCCTACACGGCGAGCAAGCACGGGGTCGTCGGCCTCACCCGCTCGTTGGCGGTCGAGCTCGGCCATACCGGGGTGACCATCAACTGCATCTGTCCCGGGCCGATCGAAACCGGCATGACCCAGGGCATCCCCGACGACGCCAAGGCGAAGTTCGCCCGCCGGCGCGTGCCGCTGAAGCGCTACGGCATTCCCGAAGAGGTCGCCCACGGAACGCTCAACTTCGTGCTTCCCGCCTCTTCGTACATGAACGGCGCGGTACTCCCGGTGGACGGCGGGATGTCGATCCAGAACTGACGATCCCGACTCCGGCGTACACGGAAGTTTCGACCACGATCGGAACCACGAAGCCGACGCTCCAGTGTGTCGTACAAAAGGCCGATGGCAGCTCCTGCGCAACGCGTTTACGTCGAATCTCGGGAGCGGAAGACCATGCAATGCGATCAGGCCTTTCTATACAGCATGCGATGCATCGGTGACGAGGATGGGGATCGGCTCGTCGACATCGTGCTCGCAGGGTTGGACGAAGACTCGGAGCTCGCGCCGAAGCATCGGCTGATGGCGCACCTGATCGAGCACGACGAGCTTCCCCCTTCGTCGTTTCCACCGGAGCTCAAGCGCTTCCTCCACGCGAGCGAGCGCTTTCCGCAGTTCGACATGGAGAAGATCCGCCGCGGGCAGGCGGTCTTCGCCGAGCACGGCCCCGAGATGATGCTCTCGCTGGGCACGTACTCGCTTCCCGGCGCCTATGCGTCGAACGATGGCGCGAAGGTGCTGGTGCAGACCGACTACCTCGTGAGTTTCCCGCAGCGACGACTCCTCGAGACCGCGCAGATGGTGATCGACGTGATGCGACCAGGAGGCCTCGACCGCGACGGTCGTGGTTTCGCGACGGCGCGCAAGGTTCGCCTGATGCACGCGGCGATCCGGCACCTGATCCTCGAACGCGAGGACCCCGCCTGGGATGTCGAGCGCCTCGGCATTCCGATCAACCAGGAAGATCTCGCGGGGACCCTCACGACCTTCGCCTACATGCCCCTCGATGCGCTCGAGAAGCTCGGCGTGCGGCTCGAGATCGAAGACAAGGACGCCTACGTCTACGCCTGGCGTTGCGTGGGGGAGATCATGGGGATCCACGAAGCGCTACTTCCCAACGACTTCGCCGAGGTCGAGAGCCTCGCCTACGCGATCAGCGCAGGCCAGATCCGCACGGAGGAGCCCAACGAGGCGGGTCGCGAACTCACCCGAGCGCTGATCGACATGATGGAGGGCATGTTGCCGGGTCGGATCTTCGATCCCTCGGTACCGGCGATGATGCGCTTCTTCCTACCGACCGAGGTCGCGAACGCGCTTTCGATCGAACGCAGCCTGTTGGGATCGATCTACGTCGAGGTGGGCGCCTTCCTGGCCCGCTGCTTCACGCGCTGGCGCCTGGCGACGCCGCTTCGACGCTTCCTGTTCCGCCACCTATCCCTGGCGATGATCCAGGCCTTCATCGACCACGACCGCGGTGGCAAGCGCGCCGAGTTCGACCTTCCCCTGAGCCTGCGCGGCGCCTGGCAGCGCCACTGATTCGGGGGGACCCCAGAGACCGCGCTTGCGGTGCCACAGGGTCACCATGAAGGTCGCGTCGAGCACGGCGGTGAGCACGCCCATGCACTGCACGAAGTGGTTGTCGGGGTACTTCATGAAGCAGAAGACCGTCACCATCAGGGTGCCGACACTGCGAAACCAGGTGACGGCCCAGGAGAAGGCCTTCACTTCGGGCAGGCGCAGGATGAGCGTGATGTACGTCAGCGACATCACCACCTGGATCACGTAGGCGGTGTTGCTGCCCAGCGGGAGGTCATAGCCCTGCTCGACGAAGAACCACCACAGCGTCGTCCACGCGCACAGGCCGAAAACCACGGCCGGCGCGAAGACCTTGCGCACGTTCGGGAGCGTCACCTGCTTGTGGCCGTACATGAAAAGGCCCATCAGGATGACGATGTCCATCAAGGCGCCGCCGCGATAGAACCACTGCAGCGTTCCGCCGAGCATGTCGACCTTCCACACGAAGCCCCACAGGAGCTCCCACGTCAGGTTCCCGCAGACGGCGATCGCCGGGATCTCGACGAACTTGTGCTTCCAGATGTTGTAGAGGACCACGACGTAGGCGAGGCCCCAGAGGAAGAAGCCACCGAGATACCAGAAGAGTTCCCAGTTGCTGTAGTGGATCGGTTCGGGGGAGGGGGACATGGGCGGGGCTCCGGGGTGACGCAGAGTGGTGTTGCGAAAACACCCTATGCATCGGGACCGGAAGCCCGCTCTTGAGCGCTAGATGGGGATAGATGGCCTGTCGATCGCGATTGATCGAAGGGAAGCGCCTTCGCTTCGCGTGCGACTTCAAGATTCGAGAATCGTTCGAATCGTCGAAGCGAACGCGGTGAAGCCGAAGGGCTTCGGCAGCATTCCCGAGTACTCGAGCCCATCGCAGCGTTCGCGAACTTCGGCCTCGCTGAAGCCGCTGCACAAGAGCACCTTCACGTCGGGGTCGAGTTTGCGGATCTCGCTGAGGGTCTCGGCGCCGTCCATCACCGGCATGGTGAGGTCGAGCACGATCAGGTCGACGTTCGCCGTGCCGTGTTCGCGCAGGATGTCGAGGGCCGCTTCGCCCCCGTCGGCCATCAGCGGTTCGAGGCCGCAGCCTTCGAGGATGCGGCGCGATGCGCGACGCAGGCCCGGGTCGTCGTCGACGACCAGCACCGTGCCTTCGCCCTGCCAATCGTCGACCGGTGGCGCGGAATGCCGAAGCGGTTGCTTTTCCGCGTTGCCGTGAATGGGCAACGCAATGCGAATGCGCGTACCGACTTCGGGCTCGCTCTTCACCTCGATCGCGCCCCGGTGACTGCGCACGATGCCGAGGGTCGAGGCGAGGCCGAGACCACGCCCGGTGAACTTGGTACTGAAGAAGGGATCGAAGAGGCAGGCAACGACCTCGGGCGTCATCCCCGAACCGTTGTCCTTGACTTCGAGCACAGCGTAGCGGCCGGCGGGGAGTTCGTCGTCGAGGTAGGTGTTCGAGAGCGCCTCGCGATCGAGTTCGCTCTCGTAGGCACGCACGGTGATCGCACCACTGCGCCCCCCCATGGCTTCCGAGGCGTTGGCGACCAGGGTGAACACCACCTGGCGGAGTTGGCCGGGGTCGGCGTGGACCGAGCCCATGGGATCGTCCAGTTCCAACCGGAGCTCGACGCCGGAGGGAATCGAGACTTCGAGCAAATCGTGCATCTCGCGCACGAGCGCGCGAAGGTCGAACTGGCTCTCTTCGCTGCCGCCCTTGCCCGCGAATTCGAGCATCTGACGGCATAAATCGCTGGCGCTCTGGGCGGCCATCTCGATCTGCTCGAGGTCTTCGTCGACATCGTCTCCCGCCGCGACGCCCCGCCGCACCAGGCCGGCACTCGACATCACGCTCGCGAGCAGGTTGTTGAAGTCGTGCGCGATGCCCCCCGCCATCACGCCGAGGCTTTCGAGCTTCTGCGATTGCATCATGCGCTTTTCGAGGGCCTGGCGTTCGAACTCGGCGGCACGCTGGTCGGAGAGGTTCTCGGACAGCGAGTAGAAACCGTTCACGGTGCCGTCGGCGTTGATGCGCGGCACGTAGGTCGAAACGAAATAGAGCTCGCGTCCCAGGACTTCGGCGGGAATCGTGGTTTCGAATCGGACCCGTTCTCCCGCCAGGGCCTTGGCGATGTAGGGCGCGATCTCCTGGTACGCGACGGGCCCGAGGTTTTCGAGCAGGGTCATGCCGACGAGGTTCTTGCCGGGGTGGCCGTGCAGGGCATAGTGGGCCTGATTGGCGTAGACGAAGCGTTCCTTGCCGTCGATGATGCAGATCATCACATTCAGGGCATTCGTGATGTCCTTCAGCTTTTCGACGGAGATCCGCGGGCCGTTCGCTTCCACGACCCGTAATGAATCGTCGGACGCCTCGGGCGAATCGTCGCCTTCGAGGTGTCGCAGCAGGCTCGCCGCCATCAACCAGCCCGCGAACGCGACGGCGGCCCAGCTCCAGGCTCCCACCGCAAACGCGAAGCCCAAGCCCGTGGCAAACACACCCGAAATCAACAGCGACGACACCGGAACTCTCCTGCGGACCTTCCACCGATCCATGGGTGATCATGGAATCGCGGGCGAAGAGCATATCGGTGACCACGCCGCTTTAGTAGGGCTCGACTGCGGGTGCGCGCGTGGCAGTGTGCTGCCTCGAGCTCCATGCCCCACTCGCAGTGCGTTCGCGGCGTGAGATACGCTGTAGAAATGACGAATCGAAACGGGGGGAAGGGCCGCCACGCGCGCAGATGCCCGATTCGTTCGCGCCGCTTCAGGAGCGTGCTGTGGTTCGTCGCCGTGCTCGCGCTCTCGGCCTGCGCCGATATCGAAGACGTCGAGCCGACCGATGCCTCCGCCTCTGCCCCCGCCGAAACCGCGCTCCCCCCGAACATCCTCCTCGTCATCGCGGACGATGTCGGGGTCGATCAGATCAGCGCCTACGGCGTGCCGGATTCGGCGAACACACCGACGATCGATGGCATCGCGGCGCAGGGAGTGCGCTTCGATCACGTCTGGGCAAACCCGGTGTGCTCGTCGACACGCGCCACCATCCTCACCGGACGCTACGGCTTTCGCACCGGCGTGGGGTTCGTGGCCCAGCTCGGGCAGGATCTCCAGCTGGACGAAGTGACCCTCGCCCAGCTCCTCGCGCGCCATCCACGCTCGCCCTATGGCACGGCCGCGGTGGGCAAGTGGCATCTCACTTCGGCACGCGATCGGGTCGTGAACCCGGACGTTCTCGCCGTTCCGGTGATCGCCGGCTTTTCGCTCTTCCGCGGCGTTTTCAAGAACATCGTCGGCGACTACAACCACTGGACGGAGGTCGTGTCGCGCGAAAGGGCCCCCGGAGCCATCGAAGTCGATCGGCGAATCAACACCACCTACAACACCACGGCCGTGGTCGATCACGCGGCGGAATGGATCCGCGACTTCGAAGCGCAGAACCCGGGACGCCCGTGGTTCATGTGGCTCGGCTTCAACGCCGCCCACGCGCCGTTTCACCGGCCACCTTCGCATCTCCACACCCGCAATCTCGCCGATCCCCCGGTGCCCTGCCGCAACCCGCCTCCCTTCGACAATCCCGAGAACCTTCGACCCTGCTATCAGGCGATGGTCGAAGCGATGGACAGCGAACTCGGTCGCCTGCTCGAAAATGGGATTTCGCCGGCCACTCGCGAGCGAACGGTGGTGATCTTCGTGGGTGACAACGGCACGGTGAAGGGAGTGTGGCCGGATCCGACCCTGCGCGGGCGTTTGAAGGGAACGCCCTATGAAGGGGGCATTCGAGTTCCCCTCTTGATCGGGGGGGGCGGCTTGTCGGGTTCCCTTCCGAGGGTCGACGACCGGTTGGTCAATACGACCGATCTTTTCACCACGATCCTCGAACTCGCCGGGTTGGATGTCGAGACCGAGGTGCCCGGCGTGCTCACGCCGTCGTCGGATCTCCCGGGTGCCGAGGAACTTCCGCTCTGGCTCGATTCCACGAGCGTCATGTCGGCGTTGCGTCCCGACGCTCCCACCCACGCCACGAGCCCTCGCAGCTTTGCGTATGCGGAGCTCTTCAGATTGGGTACGCCCGATGCGGAGTGGCCCCAGGCCAGGGCGATTCGCGACGTCGATGGCTTCAAGCTCATCCGCTTCACCGATCCCGGGCCAGGGTATGGACGCGAGGAGTTCTATTCCCTGGCTGAGGATCCGACGGAGCAGCGCAATCTGCTCGCCGACGAACTCGATGAAGACCTCGCGCGCCGCTACGCCGCGTTGACCGAGCAACTCGACAGCATCGAGGCGACCGGTTGGAGGCCGCGGGGTAGACCGCTACCCACCTTCGACTCGAACGGGGCGGTAGCCGACTGAGGCTAGAGATTCGCTCCGACCGAACTCGCACAGGTCGAGACCGGGCGACGATGGGCCTGGTATGCGATCCAGCGCTCGGCGGTCTCGAACCAGAAGCTGCAGTCGCCGGGCAGTTCGACATCGACCGGGTCGCCGTAGAGGGCGGCGCTCATCGTCTCGATGAAATCCGGGCGCAGCACGTATTCGTTCGAAGTGCGCAACAGGAAGTTCAGCCAGGCGATCCGCTTGAGCCGATTGATGCGATCTTCACCGAAGACGTCGCGGGCGAAGTTACGCAGCACGAGGGAAAGACCGACGGCGCATCGCACGGGGTCACGGTGCTCGAGGTAGCGAGCGCGTACGACCGAGAGTTCCTCCACGGCGACGTCGCGCAGGGCGCGGTTGTAGGTCTCCGCCGTCAGGTCGAGGCTCGCACTCTCACCGGGGGTGTTCGCGAGCGCGTTGTGTTCGCGCGCCTCCGTTCGGGGCGCGCGTTCGAGTCGATTCGGGTTGCGATTCGGCATGGGTTCTCCGTAGGTCTCCGCTGTACACACTCTGCGCAGCCGCACTTGCGCGGAGTCGCGTTCGTCTTCCGTCATGGGTCGACACTGGCAACTCATGTGCAGTTCGCGTTCTCGAAGCCCGCGATGGACTCCTGCGACATGCTGCGGATCCGAAGTCGTCTGGGGGGAAACCCGCGACCTCTGTTGCCGTCTACTGATAGCTTTCTACGGTCATTGATCTACGTGGGCTTAGAAGAATCTGCCGGGAAACCGCACTTCTCGCCTTTTTTCTGCACACCTGTGAGGATTCTCATACGCCTTGCGACCCATGCGTGGCGAAAACGCCCGAGAGGGAACATGCTTGCGAGAAGCGGGGCGACCTCGGAGGGGAGATGGCGGCGAAGAAGGCGGGCCGAAAGGCCCCTCGCAAGGCGGCGAAGAAGAAGGCCGCCAGGAAAGCAGCCCGGAAGAAGACGGCCCGCAAGGCGAAGAAGAAGGCCAGTCGGAAGGCTGCGAAGAAGGCCGCCCGCAAGACCACCAGTCCGGCCGCGATGGTGCGCATCCTTTCGCCGACGGCCGAACGCGCCCTCGCGAAGCTCCGCAAGATCATCGAGGCCTGGCCCGAGACCGACGAGCGCATCTCCCACGGTTCGCCGACCTGGTGGGGGGGCAAGAAGACCTTCGCGACGATCGCCGACAACCATCACGGCGACGGACGCATCGCGATCTGGGCGAAGGCGAGCTTCGAGCTGCAGAGCGACCTCGTCGAAGCCGACCCCGACATCTTCTTCGTGCCGCCCTACGTCGGGCCGAGCGGTTGGGTGGGGATTCGCGTCGACCGCAAGGTCGATTGGAAGATGATCGAGGGCGTGCTCGAACAGGGCTATCGCAGCGTTGCGCCCAAGCGCGCGATCGGACAGCTCGACGGCTGAACGGGCGCCACGGCGTCCGAGAATGGATGGGGGAACGACATGAGGATTCGTCAGATCGCGTTGGTCGCGAACGAACTCGAACCAGTCGTGGAGACCCTTTGCAAAGTGCTCGACCTCGAGGTGTGCTTTCGCGATCCGGGCATCGATCTGTTCGGTCTCCACAACGCGCTCATGCCGGTGGGCGACACGTTCCTGGAAGTGGTTTCGCCCATCCAGGAAGGAACCACCGCGGGCCGTCTGCTCGAACGTCGCGGCGGCGACGGTGGCTACATGGTCATCCTGCAAACGGAAGACCTCGACGCCCATCGCAAGCAGCTCGCCGAACTCGGCGTGCGCATCGTCTGGGAACACGCCCTCGACGACATTGCGACCCTCCACCTCCACCCGAAGGATGTGGGCGGTGCGATCCTCTCCCTCGACGTTGCCGATCCCCCGAGTTCCTGGCGCTGGGCGGGGCCAGTGTGGGAAGAGCATCGTCGCACCGAGACCACCTGTTGGATCGGTGGCGTGCAGATCCAGACGAGCGATCCCCGGGCGACCGCCGATCACTGGTCGCGCATCGTGGGCTTTCCCGTGATCGACGGGGCCGACGGCGGCTACGACATCCCCCTCGAAGCAGGGTGTCTGCGCTTCGTGCCCGATCTCGACGGACGCGGCGATGGCGTCGCCGCGGTCGAGTTCATCGTGAACCGCGTGGGCGGTGTGATCGAGAACGCGAAGCAGGCCGGCCTCGAAGTGCAGGACGATCGCTTCACGATCTGCGGAACGCAGATCGTGGTGCGAGAAGCCTGACGGCTTCGGCCGACTACCGGCTTTCGCCCGCTGCGATCTCGAGGTCTTCGCTGATCGGCACGACTTCGGCGTCGGGCCCCACCAGGGCGGGCTCGGGCATCCGCGGACCGTGCCCGCGCAACACGCGATGCCACTCGTCGAGGATCACATAGCCCACGGGCACCATGATCAGCGTCATGACCGACGCGTAGAGCACGCCGTAGCCGAGTGAGATGGCCATCGGGATCAACGGGACCGCCGGCGGTGCCGCTTCGAACATCAACGGCAACAGCCCCAGATAGGTGGTGACCGAGGTCAGCACGATGGGCCGAAAGCGCTGGATGCCCGCGCCGCGAACCGCATCCATGAAGTCGAGCCCCTCCTTGCGCAGCCGGTTGATGGTGTGCACCAGTACGAGGGACGAGTTCACCACCACTCCCGACAGAGCGACCATGCCGAGGACCGAGAAGAACACGATGTCCCAGCCCATGACGTAGTGACCGAGGATCGCGCCGACGATGCCGAAGGGGATGACGCTCATGATGATGAACGGCTGGGTGTAGGAGTTGAGCGGGATCGCGAGCAGGGCGTAGATGATGAGCAGGGCGAGGGCGGCGCCGCGCATCAGCCCCATCAACGCCGACGCGCTCTCCTCCTGCTCGCCTGCGAGCCGCCAGCCCACACCGGGGTAGTCGGCGAGTAGATCGTCGAGTTTCGGAGTGATCGTTCCGAGCACCTTCTCTGGAGTCGTGATGTCGCGATCGATTTCCGCGACGACCGAGACAGCGCGTTGCAGGTCGGTGCGCTCGATCGTGGCGAAGCCGCGACTGAGTTGGACGTCGGCGACGGCCGAGAAGGGCACCTCGACTCCTTCGTGGGTGCGAATGCGCATCTCGTCGAGGGAGCCGAGGGAGTGTCGCTCGTCCTCCGTGTAGCGGACCATTACGCGGACGTCGTCGCGACCGCGTTGGATGCGCTGTACTTCTTCGCCGTAGAACGACTGGCGAACCTGGCTCGCGAGATCGAGCTGCGTGAGGCCCAGCATGCGCGCTTCGTCGCGCAGGCGCAGCTTCACCTCCTGCTTGCCGGCCCGGAAGGTGTCGGAGATGTCCATCACCCCACGGAAGGTTGCGAGTTCGCCCCGCAACATCGCCGCTGCGCGAGTAAGGTCCTCGAGGGTGCCGCCGCGCAACTCGATGTCGATCGGTTTGCCCGCAGAGAAGTCGATCGACGTGAAGGTGAGCTCGATCGCATCCGGGATCGGCCCGGTGAGTTCGCGCCAACGCTGCTCGACTTCGCCCGCGGAGACTTCCCGATCCATCGCCGAAGTGAGTTCCAGACCCACCTCCGCAAGATGGGATCCGCCACTCGCGACGTCGGGCATGTCCGGACCGCCGCGATGGAGCTTGTCGCCGATCGTGGTGATCACGTGCTTGAAGATCGACGGCCCCGGAAGCGCCTCGTCGTACTCGCTTCGTACCTGCGCAGCCGCGCGTTCGAGCTGCGCCACGGCCGCCTGCGTACGCTCGAGGGGGATGCCCTGGGGAAGCGTGACCGTGGCGAAGATCATGTCGCCTTCGACAGCGGGGAAGAACTGATAACGCATGCGACCGCTCTGGAAGAGCGAGACGGCGAGGATCAACACCCCGACCGCGGCGGCGGTGCTCGCGTAGCGCCAATCGATCGCCGAATCGAGAACGCGTCCGTAGCCTTCGCGGCCCACTCGCTCGAGACCGCGCGCCATCTTCGCCTGCAGAGCCTGCCAGTTTCGCACCGCGGCATTCGGCTCGCCCTTCTTGCTCGACGTTCGGCGGTGGGCGAGGTGACCTGGGAGGATCAGCTGCGATTCGATCAGCGAGAACGCGAGGCAGATGATGGCCGCGTAGCCGATCACGCCGAAGAACTCGCCCATGTTTCCCGGCACCAGGATCAAGGGCAGGAATGCGGCGACTGTCGTCATCACGCCGAAGGTGACGGGCACGAAGACCTGCTGGGTGCCTTCGATGGCCGCCTGTTCCTGATCCTTCCCCATCTGTTCGTGCTGGTGGACCGACTCGCCGATCACGATCGCGTCGTCGACCAGGATGCCGAGTACCAGGATGAAGGCCATCACGGTGAGGGTCGAGATCGAGATGCCCGCGGTCGGAAAGAGCGCGACCGCGCCGAGGAGCGAGATCGGCACGCCGGCGGCCACCCACATCGCGAGGCGGAAGCGCAGGAAGAGGGTCAGCACGAGCAGGACGAGCAGGATGCCGCTTCGCGCGTTGCGGGTGAGGGCATCGAGACGCGCGCCGAGATCGACCGATTCGTCGTTGAAGACCTGCATGGTGACGCCTTCGGGCAGCGTCGGCAGGAAGTCGACCATCCACGCGTTCACGGCAGCTGCCGCGGCGATGATGTCTTCGTCGCCGATCAGGCTGACCTGGATCATCACGGCGGGCTCGCCGTCGATCGTGGCTCGCAGGTCGCTCTCCTCGAAGCCGTCGACGATGGTGGCGATCTCGTTCAGGCGCACGATCGTGCCGTCGTTGCGTGTCATCACGATGATGCGTTCGAACTCATTGCCCGCGTAGGCCTGGCCGACGGTACGGAGCAGGATCTCACCGCCGACCGTTTTCACCGAGCCACCCGGTAGATCGAGGGAGGAGCGGCGCACCGCGTCGGCCACCGCGCCGAGGGTCAACTCGTGGCGCCGTAGAGCCTCCTCCGACACCTCGATCGAGATCTCGTAGGGCCGGTCGTACTTCAGGTCGACCTGGGACACCTCGGGCAGGTCGGCGATCTGTTCGCGTGCCCGCTCTCCCAGCACCTTGAGTTCGCGCTCGTCGACGTGACCACTGATGGCCACTTCGAGTACCTGCCGCTTGACGATGATCTTCGAGATGATCGGCGGATCCGAATCCTCGGGCAGCGTATCGAGGGCGTTCACCCGGCTTTCGATCTCACTGACCGAGGCGTCGACGTTCGCACCGACGACGAGCTCGACGAAGATCACGCAGGCGCCTTCGACGGCCTTGGTGTTGATGCGTTTGATGTCGGGAGTGCCGTCGATTTCCTCTTCGATGCGAATGCAGACCGACTCTTCGACTTCGCCCGGGGATGCGCCCGGATACTCCACGGAGACCTGCACCATGTCGGTGTCGATCGCTGGGAACTCCTCCTGCTTGATCGTGGGCAGCGTGAGCAGCCCGCCCGTGACGAGCACGGCCATCAGCAGATTGGAGGCGACGGGGTTGCGAACGAACCACGCGATCACGCGACTCATGAGCGGCTGTCCTCCGCCCGGGCGCTGTCATCTTCGACGGGGAGGACCTGCATGCCGTCGACGGCCACTTGCAACGGGGAGACGCAGAGGCGTTCGCCGCGCGCGAGCTGGCTGCGGATCAGCACCTCTTCTCCGTCGACCCGCAGCACGTCGACCTCGCGTATGCGCAGCTTGTCTTCGCGATCGACAACGATGATGTGGTCGGCGTCGCGCATGGCGTAGCGGGGTACGACGATCACGTCTTCGGCCATGGGGCCTTCGATCTCGGCGTGAACGAACAAGCCGACGGCGAGCGCCGGGCGATCCGTGTTCTCGGGATTCACGCCGTAGGGGTCTTCGACCCGCGCGATCACGTGGACCATGCGGCTCTTCGGATCGATCTCCCCTTCGGTGCGCACGACGTTCCCCTGCCAGCGATGCTCTCGCCCGGCAAAACGGGCGCGCAATTCGACGGCGGGGCCACTCACCCCTTCGCCCATGGGTTGCACGGGAAGATCGAGAAAGGCCAGCTGGTGATCGGGAATCGGCAGACGGATCTCTGCGTAGTCGGTCGCGTAGAGGGTCGCGACGGGGCCGCCCGGGCCGACCACCTGGCCGACGTCGACGCTCTCGTTGCGAACGCGCCCGGTGTAGGGCGCGCGCACATCGCTGCGCTCGAGATCCCAACGCGCTTGATCGAGGGCCACGCGCGCATCCGTGAGGTTCGCCTTCGCGACCTGCTCGGCACGGCGCGCCGCACTCAACTCGGCCGGGCTCGCCACGTTGCGCGCCGCGAGTCCCTTCTGGCGGCCGAGCTCGTCGACCGCGAAGTCGACCTCGCTCTTCGCCCGAGTGAGCGCCGCCTCGGCCCGCGCCACCGCGAGTTCGAAGCTGCGCGGTTCGATCTTCAGCAGTGATTCGCCGGCTTCGAAGAAGCCCCCCGAAACCAGGTTCGGCGACACCTGGATCACGCGTCCCGAAACCTCGGGAACCAGCGCGCTCTCGGTGCGCGGAGCGACCGTGCCCTGGCTCCGAACGCGAAGCCGCAGGCTCTGGGGAACGGGTTCGCGCACCCGAACGGCGGAGAGGGCGCGGTCGGGAATCTTGCTTTCGACCGAGGGCGCCGTTGCGACCAGGATGAACGCACCGAGGATGCTGAGGGCGAGCACCAGGGCGGGAACGATGATGGTCTTCTTCATGACGACATCCTCTCGAGATTCGGGAGGGCGCGTTGACTTTCGATGGCTTCCATCGCCTGGTGGCGGATTTCGTTCGTGAGCTCGAGTACGGCGTCGGCGGCGGCCGCGCCGTTGTGGCTTTCGATCGCAGCGGCAAAGCGCTCGAAGTGGATCGGTGCGGGGCGGGGCGGAACGGATAGATCCGGGTTGTCCCGATGGATGCGCTCGATGAAGTCGGTCTTGACTCCGCGGCGAACCAATCGGAGCACGAGGTTGTTGCTCGCAGCGACGCAGAGGTCGCCGATCGCGTGCATCAACTCGACGCGTTCTTCCCAGGCCATCTCGCCCTTTGCGCGCTCGAGCAGCGTGAGCAGTTCGCTGCGTTGTTCATCGCTGGCGCGCTCCGCACACAGACGCGCCGCCAGACTGAACAGGCCACTCATCACCTCGAGGGTCTGATCGACCATCAGCGGATCCGGCGGGCTATCGAGGCCGAGCAAGTGTTCGACGACGTCGAGGCTGGCCTCTTCGATCGGTGCGACGCGCGCGCCACCGGGTTGGATCCGGGCCACGCCGAGTTGTTCGAGTCGCTTGAGCGCTTCGCGAATCGCGCCGCGGTGGACGCCGTAGCGTTCGGCGAGGTCGCGCTCGGAGGGAAGGCGCTCGCCCTCGCGGTACTGCCCGCGCAGGATTTCGTCGCGCAGCTCCGCAGCGATCTCCGCGCTTCGCGAGAGGCGGGTCGGTGCTTCGTTCATTCTGGGATGGCTCCGGCGGGCGCGCTGGAGTTTGGACGGTGAGGCCGGGGAAGGGGTTTGGTCCCGCCGGTCAGATCGGACAGGTCCGACCAGATTGGTCCGACCAGATGTGGTATCGGACGATTCTAGCCAGCGCTGAAGCGCTGTCGACGGGCCGAAACACAACTTTACCTACGCTCGAGCCCCCGCCCCGATTGCCCCTTGGGGAACGATGCCTGGGCGCGTCGCAGCCCCCGCTGGATCGCGGCGCTCTCCGGGGCCAGCGCGGCGGCGCGCCGGTAGTAGCCGAGGGCGGTTCGCGGCTCTCCCATCTCATCGAGTAGTCGGGCGAGATTGTAGTAGAGGACCGGATTCTCGGGTGCGATCGCCAGTGCGGCCTCGAAGGTGCGCCGCGCCTCCGCCTTGCGGTCCGTCTGCTGGAGCAGGACACCGAGGTTGTTGCGCGGCGCCGCGTAGTCCGGCGTCAGGACCATGGCCTGCCGAAAGAGCTGCTCGGCTTCGTCGTTTGCGTCTCGCTGCCTGAGCAACTGCCCCAGGTTGTTCATCGCTTCGGCGTACTCGGGCACGATGCGAAGTGACTCTCGATAGTGTTCCTCGGCCTCCGCGCCCCGGCCATCGCGTTCGAGCAGATGCGCGAGGTTGTAGTGCGCGAGGAAGGCGTCCGGGCTCTTCAGCAGGGTGTCGCGCCAGAGGCGTTCTTCTCCGAGGTAGGAGCGTGAGAGCTGCGCGCTCGAAAGCCCGAGCGCCACGACCGCGATCGCCCCGACGGCCAGCAGAACCCGTTTCTGAGCGGTCCAGCGTCGCATCGCCCAGTCGCCGACTCCGCCGCCGACGAGGGCCACCACGCCGATCAACGCGATGTACTGGTAGTGATCGGCCACGAACGAGTAACGCATGTAGTAGATGTCGAAGAAGCCGAGAACCGGTGAGAGCAGGAGCGCATAGAAGAGCAGGGCGCACTGAACCGGACGCGCCCAGCCCTTGCTCTGCAGGGGCGAAACGAAGAGAAGCGCCAGAACTCCGAGTACGCCGATCAGGGGTATCCAATGCAGGGCCATCGACGGGTCGATCTCCCAGCGCGGATAGACGAAGCAGAGGTCGATCGGGGCCAGCGCTTTGCCGAGGTAGAACCAGGCGACCCAGCCGGCGCCGACGAGGCGGGCCACGAAGCCGTCATCGCGAACGATGGTGTCGCTGGCGACCAGATCCTGGGTCGAGAGTTCGAGCAGGCCGGTCGCTGCGGTGATGACGAAGAACGCGACACTCCGAAGCACGTCGCGTCGCGTGATCGTCCCCCGCTGCCACCACGCCAGCAGCAGCAGGATGGCCGGGAAGGGCGCCGCGGCGCCCTTGCTCAGCATTGCGAGCAGGTGGCAGCCCAGGGCGGCGGCGTAATCGCGGGTGCGCTCGGCGACTTCGAAGCGTAGATAGAAGAAGGTCGCCGAGACGAAGAAGAGCAGGGAGAGCACGTTCTTGCGCTGGGCAATCCACGCCACCGATTCGACGTTGACCGGGTGGAGGGCGAAGACCAGCGCGCAACCCCACGCGAGCGGCACCCGCAGCCGCGCAAGCACCCGCCACAGCACGACGCTGGCAGCCGCGTGGAGCAGCACGTTGACCACCCGGTAGCCGAGGGGATCGAAACCCCAGAGCGCATGTTCGATCCAATAGCTCGTGAAGGTGACGGGCCAGTAGTTGATCACCTGGGGAGGCTGGAACCACACTCCCCACAGGCCGCCCGCCCCGAACACCGGGTTGTCGAGGAGATGGGTGTCGTCGTCCCACACGAACCCGCCGGGCAGCGAAACGGCGTAGACGGCGAAACAAGCGAGCGTGATGGCCAGTGCACCCCAGCCGAAGGGGGGATCGAGGGAACGATCACCCGAATCGCCACCCCCGCTTGCTCGTGCGTTCGAGGTCTCGCTCTGCGCCGACATCGCCCAAGAGTAACGAAGCCCGTGCGATCGTTTCGTTCTCGGCGCTCGCTCGAGCGTAGCGTGTACACTCGCCCCGACCTCGCTCGGGAACCCCATTTGGATTCGGATGCCGCCCCGAAAGCCTCGAATCGGTCGACGACGTCTGCGCCGCCCGGTGCGGGCGTGAAGCGGGAAGCGCTGCTCGTCCTCCTGGTGGTGGCCGTGGCCTTCGTGGGGTTCGGCTTCCTGTTGGAAGCGGGCAAGATGCCCTTCTCGAAGCACTCCGACCTGGTCGCCACCCATCTCTCGCTGAAGTACGCGGCCTGGCAGGGGCTCGAGTCGGGCGAGGGGTTGCCGCTCTGGCGACGGGACATGATTTCCGGCGGGCCTGCGCTGACCCATCCGCAAGCCGTCTATCTGCATCCCCTGCAGTGGCCGTACCTCTTCATGCATCCCGCCCATGCCAGCGGGCTCTCGTATTGGCTGCACTTCCTCTGCATGGGGCTCTCGATGCTGGTGCTGGGGAGCGTGCTCGGGTTGTCGCCCTTCGCGCGGATGTTCGTCGCGATCGCGGGGATGTTCAGCTTCAAGGGGATCGCGATCGCCCACGCGGGCTGGCTGCCCGTGCTGCCGGGCTACGTCTCGGCGCCGCTCCTGATCGCCGGTGTGCTTCGCGTGATGGAGCGTCGGGACTTGCTCGGGCTCGCCCTGCTCGCGGCGGCGGGGAGTCTCGCCCTGCTGTCGGGGCATCTGCAGATCCCCTACTACCTCGTACTCTTCCTCGCTGCGTACCTCTCGTGGTGGGGGATCCAACGGGTACGGGCCTCCGCTGTGCGGGAGGCGGTCATCGGGTTCGCGCTGGCCGCAGGGGCTGCGTGCGTGGCCCTCGCCACCGCAGGCTATGTGCTGCTGCCCTTCGCGTACGAACTCGATCTGCTCGCGCGCTCGACCGGCGACTACGGCTTCCTGCAGAGTGAAGGGGCCTACGCACCGCACAAGCTCTTGACCTTCTTCGCTCCCGAAGCACTCGGAACGCCCCTCGACGACAGCTACCCGGACGTTTCGCTCTGGGAAGACGTCGCCTACTTCGGTGCGCTTCCCCAGCTGCTGGCCCTGTTCGCCGCGTTCGCGGCGTGGAAGAGACGACACGCGCCCTTTCTCGTCGTGTCCTTCGTGCTCTCGATCGTCCTCGTCTTCGACTCCTTCCTGCTGCGGGCGCTCTTCGACTGGGCGCCCGGCTTCTCGCTCTTTCGCCATCCGGGGCGCTTCCTCTTCCTCACGACCCTGTTCGGTGTCGCGCTCTCGGGGATGGGGGTCGACGCCCTGATCGAACGCTTCACGGCGGGGAACGGCGATGCGAAGCCATCGCGTATACCGGCGATCGTCGCGGGGATCCTGTTCGCGGTGACGATGTACGAGGGCGCGACGCTGGCGCGGCGCTACCTCGCGACTGCGCCCATCGAGCAGGTCGTTCCCACGAAGACGGGTTTCGCCGACTTCTTTGCAGGTGATGACGAGATCTATCGCGTGGCTCCCCTACAGCGCGCGGCGATCCACTACGGATGGGCGGCCTTCTACGATCTCGAGTTCCCGACGGGCTTCGAGCCCCACAACTACAGCCACTACCAGCAGTACATGAACCTCCTGGTGTCGGGGCGCGTGGTCGAACCGGAGCCCATCGTGTGGATGGATCTCCCCCGGATCCGCCGCTGGGATCTGCTCGAAGCCATGGGTGTCCGCTACCTGGTCTCGACGCGAGAGGTCGCGAAGCTTCGCGAAGGCGTGAGCTTGCGCAGCCGGCTGCCCGACCAGCCGGCCTTCGCCTTCTACGAGGGAATGGGCACGGCCACCCTGTTCATCTACGAGGTCGCGGGGGCGCGCGATCGCGGGGTGTGGGCGCGGGAAGTCGTGTCCGTCGCCGACGGAGCCGAGGCGTTTCGCGCCCTCGCGAACCACGACGTCGGTCGCACGACGGTGGTCGAAGTGGGCGCCGGCCCTGCGCTGCAGGTCCCGATCCCCGATGCCGGCGACACCCTCGCGCTGGCGAGCCTCGGGACCCAATCGATCGAATTCGACGCGGTCTCGGCGGCCGGTGGCTTCGCCGTGGTGAGCGAGGTCTGGCATCCGGGGTGGAGTGCCGGGCTCGATGGCGAACCGACGCGGGTTCTGCGCACCAATGGGGCCTTTCTCGGCGTGGAGGTGCCGCCGGGAAGCCACACGCTCTCGCTCTCGTTCAGCCCGCCCGGGTTCGGGCCGGGTTGGACGCTCACCCTGGGCGGGGCCGGGGTGCTACTGATTCTGGGCGTACTCTGCGTCTTTTCGCTGCGAGCGCGGGCTTCGCAGTAACCGTCGAGGAATTCCCACGTAGTGGACGAGATGAGAGAGTCGGCCGCTCCGTCGGCCGAACCAGACGTGCAGACTGCACAGGCCGAAAGCGAAGACGAGCTTCGCTGGGCGGCCTGGATGCGTGCCGCACAGGGGGGCGACGGGGAGGCGTTCGAAGCGCTGCTCGGCGCGATCCTGCCGCGGGTGCGCGCGCACGTCTTCGGTCGACTCGGCGGGCGCGATCACGCGGAGGATGTCGTGCAGAACGTACTGCTGTCGATTCATCGCTCCCGTCACACCTATCAGCCGGACCGCCGCTTCAAGCCCTGGCTGAATGCGGTGATGCGCAACGCCGTGATCGACTCCCTGCGTGCGCGACGCCACGAGTGGCGCCATCAGGATTTCGACGACTTCGAGATCGCCGCCGAAGAAAGCCCCTTTCCCACTGGCGACGGCGGCGCCCTCTCCCCCGAACTCGAAGCCGCACTCGCACGGCTGCCCGACGCACAGCGCGAGGCGGTCGAGCTGCTGCATCTTCAGGAACTCTCCGTGAAGGAGGCCGCAGCCCGCATCGGCATCTCGGTTTCGGCCTTCAAGGTCAGGGCCCATCGCGGGCGCGCGCGGCTGCGTGAGATCCTGGAAGGAAGGAAACCGTGAGCCGCACGACCGAAGAACTGATCCGCGATCTGGCCGGCGATCTGCCGCCGGTGAAGCCCCTGGCGCGGGTACGCACCGTCGTCGGGTTTGCGCTTCTGCTCTCGCTTCCGCTCTTCGCGTGGTGGTTCGCCGAGCATGGTCTACGACATCAGTTCCACGCGGGTGAGACGCCCGGGTTCTCCTATCTCGCTTCCGGGGCCGCGCTCTTGATCCTGGCCGGGGGAGGGCTCGTATTCGCGCTCACCTCGGTGATCCCCGGCCGCGAAAGAGACGCTCGCGCGGGCCAGCTGTTGTTCGGCGGCGGCGTCGCATTGGCGCTCTCGTTGTTCGCCGCGCAGGGGTTGGCGGGAAATCTCCACCTCGTCGACGGGCTGCATTCGAGCCGTAGCTGCATCCTGGGTGCGGTCGGCCTCGCAATCCCGGCCGGCCTGGTCGTGGCGCGCTACGTGATTCGCGGAGCCCCGCGCAGTCTTTCCGTTGCGCTCGCCGCTGGCTTCACCGGTGGGATGGGGATGGCGGCGATCCTCGTTCACCTCACCTGCGCTCATGCGGACCCGGTCCACATGGTGCTCGGCCATGCCCTGGCGCCGCTCTATGGCGGCGTCGTCGTGGTGGCCATGGCGAGCGTCGCGGCGGCCCTCGGCATGCGTTCCCGTTCGCAGTGAACGCTTCGTAGCGGGCTGGTTCAGACTTCCGGGACGTAGATCTCGCAGGCGAGCTTGTCGCCTCCGGCGATCACGAGCAGACGCCCGAGCGCGAGATACATGCCGATCATCATGCCGAGTTCGGCGATCTCCGCTTCGCCGAAGTGTTCGCGCAGTTCGGCCTTGAAAGCGGCGTCCACGGTGCGGAAGTCGGTCGCCATCTTCTCGGCGAAGCGAACCGCGAGGGCTTCGCGCGGTTCGAGCTTTCGTTCGGCTTCCGGGAGATGGATCTGCGCCACCATCTCCTCGTCGAGTCCATCACGCGTCGCCGACGCGTAGCGGGCGAACAGTCAGGTGTCGCACTCGTTCATCGCCGCGATCTTGAGCCGGGCGAGTTCCTTGATGCGGCCGGGGACCACGCCTTCGGTGTGTCCGGGTCGGAAGAACTCGAAGAAGCGCGCGAAGTGATCGGGGATCAACTCGCCGAGGTTGAGGGGCGGGTCGGTCGGGGTTTCGGCGGTGGACATCGCGGCTCCCTTCTATCCAGGCGAGTTGCTCGGGTTGCACGGGGTTTTCGCGGGATTCGCAGGCGCCCGGCGGGCGTCACGGTCCGGCGGTTTCGCTCTCGCGACTTTGCCGACTTGGGAGGCGCAGCGCAATCGCACTGGCCCGTACCCCCAGGACGATCGCGACACCCCACGCGATGCTCGAGAGGCCCATCGCGAAGCGGGTGAGCGCGCGGGGACGATGTCGGAACTCGATCCGCCGGGGCCCGGCCTCCACCGCGGCGCCGAGGAAGGCGTGGTTCAGCCGCAGTGCGGGACGTTCCCGCCCAGCCTCGTGGATCCACCAATCGGGAAACCAGGCCTCGGCGAAGACGACGTAGCCCGGCGCCTCGAAGTCGCAGTCGAGGATGATGTGATCGGTGCGCGGGCGCGAGGTTCGGCACGGGGCTTCGATCTCTTCGTTGGTGCGACGCGCGCGCGCCATGGCCTCTTCGATTCGTCGGATATCGAGGGAGCGATCTTCGGGGATGTCGTCGCTGCGAATTGAAGCGATCCCCC
Source organism: Myxococcota bacterium (assembly GCA_028278345.1). Taxonomy (GTDB): domain Bacteria; phylum Myxococcota_A; class UBA9160; order UBA9160; family UBA4427; genus DUBZ01. Next base: position 4,521 of record JANQEL010000251.1, on the reverse strand, counting down.
GCCGCGCGAGCCGCGCCGCGAGAGGAACGGTCTCGGCGGTCTCGCCGTCGACTCGGCCCAGGGCGTCGTAGAACTGCACGAGTGGCAGCGCGAGGGCGTTCTCGTAGAGGGTGATCACCGGGTCTTCGAAGATCGGTTCGAACAGATCCGACTCGGGCATCCCCGGGCTGATCCCCTTGAGTTGTGCGACGTAGCGAACGCCCGCCAACCCGGCGAAGGAGGCGGCCGCGCGCACGTGGGTTTGGCGTTTGGCTTCGCTCTGCCGCGCGATCCGCATCGAATCGAAGAAGCCCGTCTTGATGAGGTCGCCGATCTCGCGGGTGCTCGTCCAACTGAGCCAACCCCAGGCCATGTCCTGCTGCGCACTCAGCGCAGCGAACATGTCGGTGGTCGGGCTGTAGTGGTGGGTATCGAGCAGGCGCCCGGCCGGTCGATCGCGAAGGGACGCAAAGGCGCGCTCCCAGGTCTCGACCTTCTCGGAGCCGACGCTCCGGGCGGGGACCTCGCGATACGGCGCGACATCGACCATGTGGAGAAGCACGGCCGTGGCGATGAAGGCCGTCGCGCGTTTCGAACCGATCGATTCGACGAACGATGGCGTCACGAGCGCCGCCGCGATCGCGAGGAGCAGCGGCAGGGAAGGAAAGGCGAAGTGGGTCGGTGCGCGAAGGTGTTCGTAGACGAAGACCGACTCGCTCAGCCACACGAAGGGCGTCGCGAAGAGCAGCACGGCGATGGCCGCGGCGCCGATCGCCACGGATGCCCCGCGCAGCCGCCCGTCGCGGGAGCGAAGCGACGGCGTAGCCGCGTAGGCGAGGGCACCGAGCGAAGCGATCGTGAGGAGGCCAGCGACGAGGAGCATCATCGCCGCTCCAGCGTCCAACGACGAACCCGAGAGTTGGGCCGCGAGCGCAGCGTGCTTCGGCACCACCGCGTGGACACCGAATGCCAGCACCAGGGCCACGAGGATGAACGTCGCAACGAGGCCGGGTCGCAGGGCCAGGCGATGGTCAGTGCTTCGCGAGCTTGCCAGCACGCAACCGACCGCGACGAACCCGAGCACCACGACGCCCTGGTACCACTGGCCGGGCAGGGCGGTGAAGCGCACCTGCGGTCCGGACCGGACGACCTCGGCCAGCCCACCCGCGCGATCGAAGAGCGCAAGCAGATGGGGAAAGGAGTAGTAGTCGCGGAAGACCTCGAGGGTCGAGAGATCGTGCCATTGCAGGAGCGGGCGCTCGAACCAGGCCGGCAGCGTGGGGAAGGCGACCAGGGCCGTCATTCCCGCGGCCGCTGCCGCGGCCGGCGCGAGCACCTTCCCCGCACGCGCGAGCGGAGGTTCGTCGCCGAGGCGCTGCCAGGCGATCACCAGATAGGCGATGAAGGCCCACGGCGCCGTCAGCCAGAAGCGCTCCATGTCGTAGAAGAGCAGCGCGGCGCTCACGCAAGCCGCCGTACCGGAAGCGAGGTCGGGAACGCGCCCGAAGCGGATCCAACTCCAGAACAGAAGCGGCAGGATCGCCATCGCGATCGGTTGATGGATCTGTCCCGCTTCGCCGACGAAGCTCGCGACCGAGGGGTGCGTCACATAGAAGAGGGCTGCGATGAAGCCCGCAGTGGAAGAACGCGAGAGCGATCGCCCGCATCCATACATCGCCAGCGCCGCGAGGGCGAGGAAGAAGGTGCCGCCGATGCGGATCCCCGCGAGCGGTCCGAACCACGAAACGAAGGGCAGCAGGAGATACGAGGAGAAGAGCGGCTGGATGTACCAGAACAGGAGCGACGAGCCGCTATTCCAATCCGACGTCCAGAGCGGGAACCAGGGCCCTTCTTCGAGCTGCCGTGCGAGGGTTTCGAGTAGCGCCACGTGGCCGGGGAAGTCCCCGAGCCCCACCCCCGCCGACCACGAGGGTTGCCACCAGGCGAAGACGATCGCGACCAACAGCAAAGGCGGTGCGATCGCGTAGAGAGCTCGCGGGCTTGCACCATCGCGCTTCATCTTCGCTCGATCCGATAGCAGCGACGTTCGAGGATGGCCTCGTAGCCCCGGGCGTCGAAGAAGACGGGCAGCGGATCCTGCGCGCGGTATTGCAGGTCGACCCTCGGTTGGGAGGGGATGCAGGCGAGCCGCACGAGCAGGTCGGGAAGTTCCTCCTGTTCGCGCAGGCCAGCGACGTAGGTCTCGCGCAGCCCGAGCGTGCCCTGCATGATGCGCCCGACCGGAAAGGTCCAGAGCGTCGACGCGCGCGGGCGCAGATCACTCAGCAGATAGCCCGCCGGGAAGTAGTCGTAGAAGAAGACACTGCTCGCGGGTGCACCATCGAAGCGTTCGGTCTCGCGAACCGAGGCCAGATCTGCATCGAGGGTTCGCAAGAAGCGGTGAGAGGCCTGGGTGGTGCGAATGCCCTTCCAGGGCCCGTCCGTCATCGCGACTTCGAGCTGCGCGGGTGGCCTTTCGCGGTAGGCGTGCGTCCAGAGATCGATCAATCCGAAGGCCACGAGCGAGATCATCGCCACGGTAACGGCACGCTGCGGTGGAGGTTGGCGCGCGCCTTCATCTGGGTCGCGAAGTCGCGATGGCAGAGCGAGGCAGGCGAGGGTGGCCAGGGCGGCCGGCGTGAAACCCAGCGCCGCGTTGCGAAGCCCGTTCGAAGTCGCCCACCAGATCGCGAGTCCCGACGCCACCGAGACGGCGATGTAGCTGGCCATCCCGCGTCGCCATCGGGAATCGAAGCGTTCGCGGGCCAGCGCGAAGGCCAACGGCGCCGCCAGGCCGAGCAGGGTCAATGCGAACGGCAGCGCGGTATAGGGCGAGTGGAACTCCCGGTAGAAGATGGCGCTCCCGAATATCGCCGGACCGACGAGCACTGCACCGGCGACGGCGAACCGCGGCGTCGGTCGCAGGGAGAGGGGGACCAGCAAGAGCAATAGCGATGCTGCGAGCAGCGCCAGGAAGCTCTGCTGGAAGAAGATCTCGCGGAGCATTCCCCGGAGCTTCAGCCAGCCCCCGCCCTGTACCGCCTGAGCTCGACTGAAGGCGAGGATCTCGTCGAACGCCGCGGGAAAGCCGAGGGCGAGCAACAATCCGCCAAGAAGAGTCACCGCGATCGCGCCGCCGAGCGCAACGCCTCGACCCGCATCGCGCAGCCCCACTCCACCCGCCGCTGAGTGGATCTGCCACAACCCGAGGCCGAGCGCAGGAAGGGCGACAAACAGCATCGGCGGGTAGCTGAACGACACCATCGCGAAACACAGCGTGGTCCACGCCATCGACCTGGCCCGCCCCTCGCAAGCCACCGACCACACGAGCCCCGCTCCACCGAGCAACAACCCGAACAGCGTGATCGTGTTGTAGCTGAGCGCGAACAAGCAGAAGGGGACGTACACGAGGACGAGCGCCGCCGCGAGGTTCGCGAAGCGCTCCCCCACCACCGCTCGAAACATCGTACGCGTAACGAAGGCCGCCCCCACACTCGCCGCGAAGTAGAGATGGCGAGCGAACAACACGAGGCCGTCGTTCGACCCCACGATCGCGATCCAGAGTGCGACGAAGGGTTGGATCAAGAGCGCGGCGAGTTGGGGGAGGGCGCGTTCTTCGACGAAGGGTGCGTGGCCGGCGAGAAAACCCGCCGGCAGCGCCAGGTAGTAGGCCTCGTCGAAGAAGGAGAAGCCGAAGTAGATGCGGGGGTAGAGCGCGATCAGGGTCGCGGCCAGGAGCGTGCGGCCCAACGGGTCTCCGGTGCGCCAAGTGCCTGGAACGGCGGAGGAATCCTCCGCACCCGCGGTCTGTTGGTGGAGTGTCGCCGCCCGCCTCGGGCTCGCGCTGCGCATCGTCACACGAGTGTATCTGCAAACGCCGATCGTACGTCTATAGGTCTATAGATAGAAGAAGGAACCCGCAGCTAGGGAGTCGCGCCGGGCGGCGTGTACCAGACGGGCGAGGTCCATGCGCGCTCCTGGATCGTCGGGGTGTAGAAGGGCTCGGCTGCGGGGTCGAGACAGCAGCGTCCGTAGACGTCGCCTTCGGCACCACGCTCGTGGGCTTTCGACGTTGCGGCGGAGGCCTGCTCTTCGCAGTTCGCTGCGAAGGGATTCACGCCCGCCTGTTGGCACTGCAGGGTCGACCAACGGCAGGTCGGGTTGTCGAGCACGCGCGCGTAGTAGAAGGCGGGCTGGCTGGCGTCGAAGTCGGGATCGCGCCAGACGCTGCAGAGGTTGGCGGCCCCTGCGCCCCGCGGTGCGCAGGTGTTCGGGTCGACGTCCGCGCCGTTGTGGGCATCGCCGGCGACATCGTAGACGCGCTCGTGGGTGACCCCCGACGCGTCGAGCCAGCCCTTCACGATCTGGATGCGCTGCAGGTCGGTGCCTTCTCGGCCCGGCGGCCCCGGATCCTTCCACGCCGAGACCAGGATATGGGGTGGACCGTCTCCTTCGGGCGGTCGGGCGGCCATGTCGCTGCCCATCGGCACGCCACCGCGATAGCCCGCTTCGACCATGTCCTCGGCTGCGCACAGGTCGTCG
>JANQEL010000219.1 GCA_028278345.1 Myxococcota bacterium | reverse complement strand
TTCGAAGGCCGTCGGCATGTCGATGTTGAGCTGGGTCAGCCCGCCATTCACTCCGTAGATCTCGCCCGTGACGTAGCTCGCGGCCGGCGAGGCCAGGTAGAGCGCGCAGGCCGCGATGTCCTCGACCCGGCCGAGTCGCTTCATCGGGGTCTTCGCGAGCATCTGCGCCTCGAATTCATCGGTCATGAAACCGGCGAGCGCGTCGGTGAGAATCGAACCCACCGCAATGGCGTTCACCCGCACCTTCGGCGCAAAGTCCTGGGCCAGGTTCTTCGTGAGAAAGGAAAGCGCGCTCTTCGCGACGCCATAGGCCGCGAACCCCGGCGAGTTGAACCGACCCGCCACCGAGGAGATGTTGACGATGGCGCCCTCCCCCGCCGTCTCCACCATCTTCGGCACGCAGAGCCGCGTCATGGCCAGGGCGGTCGTCACGTTGAAGCGGAAGCAGGTGTCGAACTCCGATTCGGTGGTATCGAGGGTGGGCTTCGGCGGCCAACCGCCCGCGTTGTTGACCAGGATGTCGACGCGACCGAAGGCGTCGAGGGTCTGGGCGACGAGGTTCTCGCGCTGATCAGCATCGAGCACATCACACGGCACGACCAACGCGCGCCGCCCCTTCTTCTCGATCTTCTCCGCGGTCGCTTCGAGTTGACTCACGGTACGGGCCGAGACCACGACGTCCGCGCCCGCGTCGGCATAGGCGAGCGCGCAGCCGGCGCCGATACCGCGGCCCGAACCGGTGACGATGGCGACCTTTCCATCGAGCCGAAAGGAATCGAGGATGTTGCTCATGGGGGCTCCTGGCGTGGGGGTTTTCCTCGCGAGCCATCGAGCATGACACAGGCGATCGGGTGTTCAATCGAACGCGAGGTCGATCTCGGGCTTCGCCTGGGCGGCGGGATCGACCGGCGTGTGGACGACCAGCGGCAGGATCCGCGGGTGGGCGGTCTTCGCGTAGTGGGCGTACGAGCCGTCGGCGCTGATCTCCTTCCACAGGCGCTCGCGCTCCTCGCCCTGGGCGATGTGGGCCTTGCAGGCGAAGAACGCCCGGTCGACGCGCAGCCAGGTCGTGGGATGCGCGCGCACGTTGGTGGCCCAGACCGGATCGTTCGGGCGGCCCGCGAGGGAGCCGATCACGACGAACTGATCGCCGAAGCGCTGGTAGGGTAAGACGACCGTGCGCGGCAGCCCGGTTTTCCAGTGCAGGGTAGTCATCATCAGGCACGGTCGCTCGACCATCCCCGAGGCGCGCGCGTAGATGCGATTGATCAACGAACGGTTGAACAGCCGCACGCAGAACTTGTCGACGACGAGGGCGCCCGGGATCAGCGTGAGCGGAACCAGGCGCTGGTACAGGCGGCTGGGTTTCGCGCGTTCGGGGGGCATGCCCGGATCCTCGCGCGGAACAGGCGGTAGATCGACCCCTCGCGATCTGCCAATCTCCGAGTGCGCCCCGGAGGCCCGCCATGGCGACAGTCAGCGAAACGATTCCCAGCGCCCTGCAACACGACGTCGATGCCGCCCTCGAGTGGTTCAATCGCGATCAGGCGATCCCCTTCGAGGTGACGGGCATCCTCGATCCCGACGAGGCGCTCGCGAACGCATCACCCCGAGAGCTGAAGCTCGTGTTGTGTGGAGGCGACCGCTGCGAGCAGCGCTCGTTCCGCGTCGCCGACGGTTCCGTGGGATTTCTCGACGATGCGCCCGCCACCGATGCGACCCAGGCCGAACTCGATCCGCCTCCGGGCCCGCGTCGCAGTTGGCTCGACCGCACCCTCGACCAGCACGAGTTCACCGTCGTCCTCTTCTACCGCGGCTTCTGGTGACCTCCCTGTCGCTCCGAGTTGCGGAGCTATGTGACGGGTGGCGTGATCGACAAGATCCGCGCCGCGGGAGGCGAGGTCTACGGCGTCACGAGTGAACCTCAGCGGCTCGCCGATCGTGCCCAGGAGGAATGGCGACTCGGCTTCGAATGCGTCGGCGATCCGCACCAGGAGATCCCGGAGACGATTCGCGAACGCGGCTGGCTCGAACTCTTCGTGCAGACGCGCCTCGACTTCCTGAAGCAAAGCTCTCCGGGGTTCGAACCCACCCACCCCAAGGGCTACCTGCAGCCGGGCGTGCTCGTGCTCTCCCGCGATGGCCGGGTGTTGTACCGCTGGCGGAGCATTCCCTCGCGCAAGAACATCGGGGGCGCCGCGGTTCGTCCGACACCCGAGCACGTCTGGAAGTCGGTGCAGTCGGCGCTCGCTTCGGGGAGCGAGGGCGAGGATGTCGCCCACGACGATCACCCGGAAATGGATGCGTTCAACCCGCCATGGACGCTCTTCGTTTCCCTGCTGATCGCGAACGGCTGGTTCATCCGCCCTCTCGCGTTCGCCCAGAAGAAGAACGGCCCGACCCCGCAGCAGCGGATCAAGCGTGCGTTCGTGAAGCTCGCCGGGTTCATTGCGCTGTGGATCGCGGCCTTCGCGACGCTGCCGACCTTACCGGTCGCGCTGGCGCTCGGCGCCTGGGTGGCCTGGATCATTCCGAAGATTCGTTGGGTGAATCAGGAATTCCAGAACGTTCAGGTCAGCTAGCAGGCGGCTACAGGGCCGGCACCTTCCACATCGGGAAGACGACTTCGGGGTCGCACTCCTCGTCGACGATCCACTTGCACATGCGGCGCAGGGGTTCGATCGCGTCCTGGGGCATCGCCGACGTCACGTGACACGCGTAGCCGAGTGACGTGAGGCGCTGGGCGCCGAAGAGCGGGAGCTGGTTGCGGAGTTCGCGCTTCAGGCTCTCGGGGTAGATCCCAACCGTCTGCGTGTAGGCGTTCACGGCGTCGGTCACCTTCTTGATGTCGTCGACGGGGACGACGTTGGCGACGCGACCCGAGAGCATCGGGGCGTAGTCGACCGCTTCGTCGAACTGCGAGACGATGATCGCGCCCTCGTCGTCTTCTCCGCCGATCACGCGGTAGAAGTCGTCGATCATGCGCGACCCCTCGATGTGGTCGCGCAGGTCGCGATCGAAGTAGCGCGGCTTGGTCGAGATGTGCTCCGGGAGCCCCATGAGCTTCTGGTAGATGCGTTCGCCCAGGCGATTCGCGCGTTCGAGGCCATCCGCATCCGTGCCGCAGAGCACGTAGATCACACGAGCACAGGTGCAGCCCTCCTGGTTCGCCATCCCGATGTCGGTCGCAGCGCGGACCGCGACCTCGTCGAGCACCTCGTCGCTCTCGAAGGCCTCGGGCCCGATGATGGTGGCGCTGCGCTTCGGGTCGAGGGAGATCAACTCGAGACCCGGCTGGATGTAGCGGGTCACGTGCTTCACCGAAGCGAAGCCGCCCCAGGCGACGATCTTCTCGACGTGCTGGGGTTGGTAGAGCTGCTCTTCGATCGTGGTGTCGCCGCCCTTCCAGTACGCGACGGCGAGGTGCTTCGTGAGCGGATGGTTGGGTGCGACGTCGGCCAGGGTCTTCGCGATCGCGATGGCGGTCATCGGATCGTTCGAGGGGACCTTCACGATGGCATCGCTGCGCGTGAGCGCGTTGCGGATGATCGTGATCGCCGAGACCACTCCCCCGTTGCCCGCTGGCACGTGGAGGGTGCGCGAGCCGAAGGCGCGAATGCGGATCTCGCGGCCGTCGCGCATGGTGCGCGGCACCCAACCCTCGAGATACTCGACCCCGATGCGCGATTCGGCGATCTCGACGATCGCATCGCGTTCGAAGACGTAGGGCATCGTGGTGTACGAGTTGCGCAGCATCGCCGGCGGATAGGGAGCGGCGATCGCCGCCGCCTCCATCGCCTCCTTCACGTGGGTGTTCTTGTCGGGATCGAGGGCCTTTCCGAGCTCCACGAGCACGTCGACGATCTCGTCGAAGGAGATCTCGTAGAGATCGGCGAGATCCATCGGTGTCGGAAGCGGCAGCCGCTCCACGTACTTCGCGGGATCGGGGGCTTCGAAGCCCCGCGCGTCACCCCGCCCACCGAAGGCGATCCAATCGTCCTCGATCAGCTCGCCGCGAATGAACATCGGAATGCGAAACGAACTCATCCTTCGTACTCCCGCATGAAGGCCACGGCCTCGTCGTGGACTTCCTGGGTGGCGTTGCAGGTGATGCGATCGTCCTCGACACCTTCCTTCTCGCTGTAGCGCATGATCGAGTGCTCGATCGCCACGCTCTCGAGGCCACAGGGGCACTTGTTGTCCCAATCGATCGTGATCTCGTCGCCGGAGATGATCCCGCCCCAATGGCTCTCGTTCACCAGATCGTAGAAGGCGGCGCGACCCGTCTGCTTGCCCTTGCGCGGCAGCGCCTCGCTCGTATCGGGGTCGAGCAGGTAGGGGATCACGAAGGGCAGCACGTGATACCTGCCCTCGGGGCAGGCCCAGTGCATGGCGCTGATCTCGCTCATGCCGTAGCCCTCCTGGATGCGGTCGACGCCCATGAACTCCTTGATGACTTCCATGTAGTTGTCGGGGAGCACGTGGCCCTTGAGGCCGCCGCCGGTGAGGATGGCCGAGTTCTTCGCGAAGACGTGCTTCACACCGCGCTCGAGGCCCTCCTTCGCGATCTCGTACATCAGTGCGTAGGTGCCGGTCATGAAGACGCGCTTGCCGCGTAGCTCGGTCGTCATGCGCTCGAAGAACTTCTGCAGCTCTTCCGGGCGCCGCGCCTCCATCTCCTCGAACTCGCCCTTCATCTCGAGCAGCTTCGGATCGATCTTCACGCGATCGAGCTCACCGCGGGAGGCCGCAGCGCGCAGCTTGCTCGCGAGGAACATGAGATCGGTGTTGATCGAGGCGTTGTAGAGCGGATGGAAGCGGCTCTCGTCGTTGCCGGTGAACTCGTTCTTGAGCAGCCCGACCATGCGCAGATGCCCGAGCTTGCCGTTGGCGAACTGCGGCCAGATCACGTCGACCTCGGGGTTCAGGTCTTCGGGCTTCGGCTCCTTCCCGAACTCCTGGAAGAGGAAGAGACGCCACAGCCGCATCGCGTAGAAACCGCCGTGCTTGTCCTTCGGAATGATCGAGATCGTCCCGGTCGTGCCCGAAGAGGTGATCGGTCGCAGCTTCGAGTGCTCGTCGAGGGCGTCGATCCACTCCTCGATGCTGTCGCACTCGTCCGCGGGCACCTGCGAGAGATCGTGGGGCGTGTGCTTCTGCAGCCACTTCGTCATCAGGTCGAAGCGTTTGTTGTCGAGCAGCGCCGCGGGGTAGGACTTGAACGCGGTATGGGCGAAGAGCAGCGGCACGATGTCGTCGAACTCGTTCACCTCGTCCACACCCAGTCGGTCGGCGAGGTTCTTCACCATCTCGATGCTCGAGCGGTGCTGGGCGAAGCGGGTGCGCATCGCTTCGCGCTGCAGACTCTCGAGCTCGTCGCGGGGGATCATGTGCATCTTCGTGATCGAGGCGTCGAAGTACTCGATCGGGTCGTTCATGAAGAGTTCGAGGTTCTTTTCCTGGGCCATGTCGGGGATTCCCTTCGTGTTGATCGACGAAGATCGTCGGAAGAATCAGTCGGCCGGCGTGCCGAGCACGAGCAGATCGCAGAGTGCGCGGGCCGTGGGTTCGAGGTTGCGCTCGAGGACGAAGGCCTCGTCGGCGCTCCAATTGGTCAGCGCCACGTTGAGCGCGCCGGTCATCATGTCGGCGAGCACTTCGGGGGCGTGGCGATCGCCGATCTCGCCACGCGCCACACCGCTCTCGACGAACCGCCGCATTGCCGCGCCGACCGCGCCTTCGCGCACCACCTGGTTTCCCGCTTCGCCCCCGAGCCTGAGCATCACGCCGACCAGTTCGCGGTAGAGGGGCCGCTCGTCGAGGTAGATGCCGATCGCCCGCAACAACCCGGGCAGTCGTTCGACCAGGGGTGCCGGGTCTTCGCACGCCGCATCGAATATCGCGGCGAGCTGCACAGCGCGTTGGCTCGCGATCGCTTCGTAGAGGTGCTCGCGGGTCTCGAAGTGGTTGAAGAAGGTGCGTGGCGCGACATCGGCGCGTTCGCAGATGTCCTCGACCTTGGTGCCCCGCACGCCCTGTTGCTGGAACAGCTCGATCGCCGCGTCGATCAGCGCGGCGCGGTTCTGCTGGCGACGGCGCTCGAACCGGTTCGGGGTCGCGGCGGAAGGCTGGGGGCTCGACATGGCGGGGATCCTACCATTGTTGCAGTTAACTGCAACATTGCGGACAAACGCAATCAAATCGCGGATGTGCGGACCTCCGCCCCGTTCCCGGTACGATCGACCCCGAGCCCTGCCAGGAGCCGTCGCCATGCCGCCCACCATCCGTCCCTGCGACGCCACCCTCGGCGCCGTCATCACCGACTTAGATCTGCGCGCCCTCGACGACGCCACCTGGAAGACGATCGAGGACGCCTTCCTCGAGTACGCGGTGCTGATCTTCCCCGCCCAGAAGCTCTCGCCCGATGAGCAGGCCGACTTCGCCGAGCGCTTCGGCGCCCTCCTGCACCTCGATCCCCATGGAAAGATGCGCAGCGTGCCGCTCTCCAATCAGCGTGCGGACGGCAGCCTGCTCGGCGACGACGAGACCTACCTCCGAGTGCTCCACGGCAACGAGGGATGGCACACCGACAGCTCATACATGGCGCTGGCCGCCAAGGCTTCGGTGCTCTCGGCCCACGTGGTGACGAGCGAAGGTGGCGGCACCGAGTGGGCCGACATGCGCGCCGCCTACGATGCTCTCGACGACGCCTCCCGCGAACGCATCGCCGACCTCTCGGCCTACCACTCTCTCTATCACTCGCAGTCGAAGCTCGGCCATCAGGCCGACGAAGGTTCGCTCTACGGATTCCACGGAGACGGCGCGCCGCTCCGACCGCTGGTGAAGGTGCACCCGGTCACGGGCCGCAAGGCGCTCTTCATCGGGCGCCATGCCTACGGCATCCCGGGCCTGCGCGTTGCCGAGAGCGAAGAACTGCTCGCGAGGCTGCTCGACGATGCGTGCCAGCCGCCCCGCCTGCTGCTGCACGAGTGGGATGTCGGCGATCTGGTGATCTGGGACAACCGCTGCGTGCTGCACCGCGCACGACCCTATCCCCGCGACGAACCGAGGACGGTCGTGCATACGCGGATCGCGGGCGATCCTGCGACGGAGTACGCCGAACCCAATCCGGAGATGCGCTGAAGCGCGATCGCGGTCAAGCGTTCAGGTGCACCTTCCCTGCGATCGCGTCGACCAGGTCGTCGAGGTCGTGCGCGTCGTCGACCACCCCGAACACCTGACGATCGGGGCGCAGGAGCACGGCGGGGTGTTCGTCGAAGAGGTTGTCGACCTTGTCGTCGAGCAGTTCGACGGAATCGAGGGAAACGATCCGGCCGCCCAGCGCTTCGAACTTCGCGGCCGCCTCGGCACCCAGGGCACAGTCGGCCTTGCTTCGACCGATGATCGCGAAGCTCTTGCCCGTCCATTCGTCGAAGCGTCGCGGCTCCTCGCCCTCGACCACGACGAGGGGTTGGTAGAGGTGTAGACCCACGCCCCGGATCTTCCCGACTTGCGCATCCAACAGCACCCCCTCACGCAGGGGCGGGACCATCTGGCCGTCGGTGGGCGGCGCGGCGCGGACTTCGGCCTCGGTGTAGGGATCGGGGAGCCCCGCTTCGCGCGCCGCGAGGGTCTCCATCAACTGGCCGACGCCGACGGCGCGATCCACGAGATCGGAGGAATGCGGACGACGCTCTTCTTCGTAGCGATCGAGCAGGCTGGCGTCGCACACCCCTGAATGCACCAGCGGGAGTTTCCAGCCGAGAGACACCGCATCGCGCATTCCGCTGTTCAGCCCCTGCCCCAGGAAGGGCGGCGTCTGGTGCGCGGCATCGCCCGCGAGCAGTACGCGCCCCGCGCGCCACTGCGAAGCCACGGCGGCGTGGAACTGATAGACGACGGCCCGGCGAAGCGAGTAGTGCTCCGGGGGAAGCCAGCTCTCGAGCAGGCGCTCGATCGTCTCGGGGCGCTCCATCTCCTCCCGGGTCTCGCCCGGGTTGAGGCGGAACTCCCAACGTCGATACGGGTCGCGGCAGCAGACGTAGGTCGTGATGCGTTCGGAATCGCAGACCTGCATGGTGTTCTCGGGCAGGCGGGCCTCGGGACCGAGCTCGATGTCGATCACGAGCCAATCCTGGTCGTAGCCGAGGCTGTCCCAATCGGCGCCGATCGCGCTGCGCACGAAGCTCGAAGCACCGTCGCAACCGATCACCCAGGCGGCTTCGACACTCACCTCTGCGCCATCGCGCTCGCCCCGCACGGTGGCGCCATCGTCTCTCGCCTCGAGGCCCGTGACTTCGAAGCCGCCGAAGACCTCGATCGAAGGACGCGCCTCCACCTGTTCGCGCAGCACGGCTTCGAGGCGCGGCTGATCGAAGAAGGAGAGGTCGCGCCAGCCGAGCGGCCCCATCGCGTTGATGTCCTGGCCGAAGAGCACGTTGCGCTTCGAATCGGTGAAGCACACCTGGTCGCGCTCGCGCGGCGGTTGCAGGATGGGCGCAACCTCATCGGCGAAACCGAGGCGCTGGAAGCCGCGCATCGACTCGGCATCGAGGCCGACGGCGCGGGGTAGCTGGAGGATCTCGTGGGTGCGATCGACGATCGCCACGCGAAACCCCGCATCCGCGAGTTGCAGCGCGCAATGGGCCCCGACCGGGCCGTAGCCCACGATGGTGGTGTCGAATTCGCCAAGCTTCGTCATGGGTTGCTTCCTGAAGTGATCGGTCCGAGGAGCAATTGCTCGACCGCCGCGGCGTGGGCCTCGACTACTTCACGCGCGAACGGGTCGATCCCCGTCACGCGCTTGCACTCCTCGGCCTGGTGGAACATCAGCCCGGCGGCGCCCGCCAGGATGTAGAAGAAATGGATCGGATCGGCGTCGATCCCGCCGCTGCGTGCGGAGGCCGCCGCTTCGATCATCGTCGTCATCGATTCGTAGAGGGGCTTCACATAGCGATCGACCATCCAGCGCATGCGGGGACCGCGGCGCTTGCCCTCTTCGTTCATCAGGTGGACGAACTCGGGGTGCTCGGCGACGAAGTGCACGTAGGCGCGGATCATGCGCGCGGCGCGCTCGCGGCCATCGGACGCGGAACCGCCGGATTCGCCCGTCGCCGCTTCGATGCTCGCGTGCAGTTCGCCGAAGGCGAGATCGACGGCGGCCTGCCAGAGCTTCTGCTTGCTGCCGAAGTAGTAGGGGATGAGCCCGTGGTTCACCCCTGCCCGCGAGGCGATCGCCCGCGTCGAGGCGCCGTCGAAGCCCATCTCGCTGAAGGCGCCGAGGGCGGCCGCGACGATGTCGCCCCGGGTGTCCGGAGCCTCGTCCCGGCCCGCCACCTGGCTCGCCTGCCGCCGCTGTCCGCGCCCTCGCGCCATCTCACTCCTCCGACCGGGAGCATTATACGACTGGACAATCAGATTATGCAAGTGCATAATAACGCGATTCCGAAAATGAGGAGAGATTCCATGGTGATCCTGATTCCCGGCGCGACCGGGGGCTTCGGTCGGGTGCTCGGCGAGCACCTCGCGAGCCAGGGCATGAAGGTCTACGGCACTTCGCGCACCCCCGAACGCCACGGCGACGACTTCCCCTTCCCCCTGCTGCCCCTCGACGTGACCGATCCAGCCAGCGCACGCGCCTGCGTCGAAGAGGTGATCAAGCGCGAGGGCCAGCTCGACGTCCTGGTGAATTGCACCAATGAGATGATGATCGGGACGATCGAGGAACAGACGGTCGAAGAAGTACGCGCGCTCTACGACACCAACGTCTTCGGCGCCCTCGCCCTCTTCCAGGCGGTGCTCCCCGACATGCGCAGGCGCAACGCCGGCACGATCATCTCGATGAGTTCGCTGGGCGGCCTGCTCGCGGTGCCGATGATGAGCGCCTACACCTCGGCGAAGTTCGCCCTCGAAGCGATGACCGAGGCGCTGCACCACGAGCTGCGCGAAACCGACATCGACGTCGTCATCATGCAACCCGTCGCGATGAAGATGGACCGCCCCGCCACCGGAGCGCACCTCCACACCGTGGCCGGCGTTGCCGAAGGCTCCCCTTCCCTTCGCATGGTGAAGCGCATGGCGGCCGACACCGAAGCGAGCAAGCTCACCCCCGAGCGCGTTGCGAAGGAAGTCGAGAAGGTGATTCGCATGCCTCGCAAGCCGCTACGGGTGCCCCTCGACCGCGCAAAGCCTCTCAGCGTCGTGAAGCGTCTCGCACCGCAGGGCCTGATCGACCGCCTGATCGCGGGCTTGCTGGGGAACTGACGAAGCTCAGGCGATCTCGCCGAGACACCAACGCAGGCTGCGCCGCAGCAGTTCGTAGTAGGCGGGCAACTCCCACGAGCAGCGCTCGATCTGCGGGTAGTAGTCCATTACGGGCTTCATGTCGTAGTGCCCGCGGCAATGCCCGAGGGTGTTGTAGAGCACTGCACCCTCACCGAGCGGACGCAGATACATCACCAGATGCCGATCGGCGTCGCTCCAATCGTCTTCCGCGAACCCGGCCGCGCTCCCCGCGTACCGCGTCGCCAGCAGAGGGATGAGCTTCTCCTTCTCGTGGTATTCGCACAGATAGAGCTCGTCGTCGGTCTCGAAGGCGTCGATGCCTTCGATCAATGGATGATCGGGCGCCACCGGCTCGACCTTGTAGGGTTGGATCGGCGGGTGGGCGATGAACTGACTGCCGAGGGTGAAGGCCATCTTCGGAATCGAACGGGGGGCCTCCACTCCGCCGGGGGTGAAGTCGAGCACCGAGTTGGTCCCGTGCAGCGCGAGCCAGCGCCCTCCCCCAGCGACGAAGTCGTGCAGGGCCTCTTGCTCTTCGGCGCTCGGGCGCAGATCGCAGGTGTAGGTCACGAGGAAGCGGCAATCCGCCAGGCCTTCGCAGCCCGCATAGTCGGCCGCCACCCGCGTGCGCACCTCGGGATGTTCGGCGAGCAGCTTCAAGAGTTCGATGCGTGCGAAATCGATGTCGTGGTAGCGACCGCCCGCCACCAGCATGGCCTCGATGCGTTCCGCCATGTCGAACCTCCTCCCCGTCCCGCGCAGACCGCGACCCTAGGAGTCTTGCACGATTCGCTGGATCTCGGTGACCAGATTGGCGAACTCCTCGATGTCGTGGGGGTCGTCGAGCACCGCCCGGAGCCGTGCCTGGGGGTCGACGAGGTAGAGCTTCGCCGAGTGATTCATCAGGTAACCCGTAGCGGAAGTCGATTCACTGCCCTCGGGCTTGACCTTCTTGAAGTACGCCCCGACGCTCAGCCCGAGGATCTGGAGCTGGATGGGCTCGCCGGTCACCCCGACGAAGCGCGAGTCGAAGTAGCCGACGTACTCGCCGATGCGTTCGGGCGAATCCCGCTCGGGATCGACCGAGACGAAGACCACCTGGGGCGGCTCGAACGAGGCGTCCGCCTCTTCGCTTGCCTGCAATTCATCCCAGTGCGCCTTCACGCGCCCCAGGGTTTGAAGCGTCGTCGGGCAGATGTCCGGACAATAGGTGTACCCGAAGAAGAAGAGACTCCACTTCCCGACGAGCCGGTCGTGGTCGAAGCGCGCTCCATCCGAATCGACGAGTTCGAAGGCGCTGATCGCGCGAGGCGTGGGGAGCAGGCTGGCCGCCTTCCCGAAGTCGGGCGGCCTGGGGGCTTCGATGTTCGCGATGTAGTAGCCGAACGCGGCGACCGCCAGGAGCAGCAGGGCGGCGATCGCGATCGCCGTCCCACCACCGCCCGAGGCCTCCGACGGCGGGTTGAGCTTCCTCAGCTCACCCGCGCCGGGGCCTTCGCTCTCTTTCTCGTCGGTCGGGCCGACCACGCACCCTCACTCGCGGCGCTCGCGCGCTCTACTTCACCTTGCGCAGCGTGTTCTTGTCCGTGTGGTGCACGGTGCCGCCGGTGGCCGCCATCTGGAGCACGGTGTCTTCTTCGTAGCTCCAGACGTCGTTTTCGATCGTGCACGAGAGCTTGTACTCGGTGCACTCCGCCTTCTCGATCAGGTACGGGTTCGACAGCACGCCGAACGCGTTGTCCCCCTGCTTGGCCGACATCGTGAAGCTCGTCGCATCCGCCGCGCAGGTGCCACCCGCGAGGATCGTCGAACCGCGGGGCACCATGAAGCAGCGCATGACTTCGCCGCGCGCCGGGTCCCACAGCCAGTAGCCGAGTTCGGTGTGGAAGACCTCGTCCTCTCCGATGCGGATGGCCGCCGTCGTGTAGTCGATCACCCAGAGCTTCTGGTCGCCGTTGTCGACGTCGCCCACGATGTTGAAGACCGCGGTCTCGCGGTAGGGCGTCTCGATCACCGCCTGCTTGTCGTAGGAGTACGACACGTCGAGGCCCTGGTCACCTTCCCAGGTGCCGATCAACGCGGCGAGGGGTCCGAATTCTTCGTTTGCCATGGGGTGGTGGCTCCTTACGTGGTGCACAGCCGGGCTGCGCGTGGGTCCGAATCCCGCTCGGTCTGCGCCGGTGCGCGGGCAAGATCTGCAACTGTGACGCAACAACCGCGCCAAGTCGAGGTGAACGCCCGCTCACGTCGATTTCTTGATGGACTTGTCACACGGCCGCGGAATAGGATGGCCCGGTACCGCTTTGAATCTTGGGGGAAAGCCGCGCGACGGGTCTGGCCCGTCGCGTTCGTGGGGAAGACTCGCTTGCGGCGATGGCGTCGCGTGGAAACCAGTCTGGCGGTTCTGGCACTGCTGCTGATTCCAGTGGTGGGCGTGGCGCGGATCCTCGCCTGGGATCAGGGCCCCTACGCGGCCGAGCGCTCGCGGCTCGTTGCCGAGGCCGTGCGCCCCGAAATCCGCGATGACGAGGTCTACGCGACCTCCCGCGACTGCCAGGGCTGCCACCCCGGCGCCTATCGCAGCTGGCACGATTCGTATCACCGCAAGATGACCCAGGCGGCTTCGCCCGAATCCATCGTCGCCGACTTCGACGATGTCGAGCTGACCCGGATCGTTCCGGCGAGCCGCACGGGCGATCGACCCCGCCGCGAGGTCTACCACCTGAGTCGTCGCGGCGACGAGTACTGGGCCACCCTGCGCAGCCCGCGCCCCGGTGTGCCCGATCGAAAATCGCGCGTGGTCATGACGACGGGGTCGCATCACCAGCAGCTCGTGTGGGTGTGGACCGGGGAAGGACGAGAGATCTTCCACCTTCCCTTCACTTGGCTGATCGACGAACAAC
>JANQEL010000157.1 GCA_028278345.1 Myxococcota bacterium | reverse complement strand
CACTTCGCTTCGAAGAGCCCGCTCTGCATCGCGCCTCGATACTCGAAGGCTCGCGGCGAATGGGTACGCATCGAAAGGCGCGCGACGGCTCTTGCGCGTTACGCTCGCATCGCCGATGTGCTCAGCCGCACCGCGAGCCGGCTCGTGCATTGCCATGACGGCGGGGGAGTTGTCGACGAGTCGTGCGTGCGGGCAGAGTGGCCGGGAGCGGCGACGACGTGTGCGCTCTCGGGGCTGACGGTCGTCATTCACGAGAGCGGCGGACGCGAGGACATTCAAGAAGGGCATCCGCCAGTCGGGATCGGATCGGGCGGCGAAGTGGGACTCATGCAGCTCATGCCCGAGTACACGCCCGCGCTTGCAAGCTGGCTCGGCGAAGACGAACGAAAGACGCTTCTCGATGCCGAGCCTTCGAAGCGGATCGCGTGGGCACGATCGAATCTTCTCGGAGCGAAGAATCTTTCGAAGCACATCGAGGTAGGGCTTCGTGCGCTCGCTCGTGCACGTCGCTCGTGTGCCGGCAAGAAGCTCGATTGGCGCTATGGGATGTTCAGCATGTACGCGAGTGGAAGCTCGTGTTCGGCGGGCGACGTCGCGACGAATCGAGTGAGCACTTACGTCAAGCTCGAAGGATTCAACCGGCGCCATGCGCTTCGAGTCGCATGGCCGGCACTCGCGAAAGAAGCGGGGATCGCGTGTGAAGCCGGGCAAAACGATTCTTCTAACTGCGCGTGAAGTCTCGAGTTTTCACGGGGGCTTTGACAAACAATGTCACGGCGATGCTACCCTGTACGCCACTCAAACACCCGGGGCTCAAGTAGCCCCGCACCTTTTCAGGAGAAAAGAACGTGGCGGAATCCGTTTCGAAGATGAAAGAGTCGCTGACTCGCGCGAAGGCTCAGGTCGCTCGCATTCGCGAGAAGGCCGAAGAGACGATGAGCACGGCGAAGACCACCGTCGAGACGGTCGGTGTCGCGTTCGGGTTCGGGTACTTGCGCGGTCGGATGACTGATCCGGCTGACGAGGAGAGCTTCAAGGTTGCAGGCGTCGAGCCGGATCTGCTCGCAGGCGTCGGCATGCATGCGCTCGCCTTCCTCGGCGGCGCGGGCAAGTACTCCGAAGACATGCACGCGATGGCCAATGGTGCGCTTGCATCGTTCGCGGTGACCAAGGGCGTGGAGATCGGCCTCGACGCTCGCGAGGAATCCGAAGGCACCGCCGGCACCGGTCGGCGCGTCGTCGGAAGCCCCGCTCAGATCGGCGCGCAGCGTTCGATGCAGAGCGTGGCTCAGCAGATGGCTTCGGCGGGAGCGGCAAGCTCTCGGGCGGGAGCCTGATCACTTCGGGCGCGATCTTCTAGTATCGCGCCCATCCAACTTCCCTGGGGATGGCGCCCTCAAGAATCGATCGATCAAACATCAAGTAGGAGAATCATGCGCTACCCCCATCTTCACCAGCGGCCCGCGCGTCACGCCACGGGCCAGGCCAACGGCCAGGCGATGCAGATCGCCGGCTTCCCCGCCCGCGCTCCCGTGCCGACTCCCGGTCTGCCCGTCGAGACGGCTCCGTGGTTCGGCGCAGCGTGCCGGCCGCGGTTCGATGGCACCTACCCGTTCCAGGGTCTCGAAGGGTGCTACCCCTACGGCCCGGATCCCGGTTGCCGTGACTACGTGCTGCCCTTCGACTCGGGCGCGGACATCCCCGCCGGTACGACCGGTGTGGAGATCCAGACGAGTCCTCAGACGCCGTTCGTCGGCAAGAGGCTCATCATCGGAAGCACGATCGCCCCGAGCTTCATCATCGAAGATCTCAAGGTCGGAAAGAACAGCCAGTTCTCGGCCACGGGCGGTGTGAGCGCGGAAGCGTTCAGCGAGGTGGGCGTCGGTGTGGCGCTGATGGTCGATCCGGCCTACCCGGGTCTCGACATCACGCTCGTGGTCTCGAACGTCGGCGACGACGATTTGAGATTCTTGGCGACCTTCATCGGCAACTCGGTCGAGTAGCCCCCTTCTCGCAAAACGGACTGCTGAGGGCCCCCTCGGGGTCACGGGCGGATCGCCATCCCCCCGCTTTCGACTCCGAGGGGTGCCCCTCGGTGGGCTTTCAGCCGCTCGCGCGGCCTTCGGGTAGACAGCTCCTCGGCCGGCCGCGTACCCCCCGAGTCTCATGGCGTCACCCGGTTACCCCCTCTGCTTCGACCTGTGGCTCTTCGCCGAAGGTCAATCGCTGCCGCACTTCAAGCGGATGGCGGTCGAAGCACTGTGCGTGGCGCTCGTGGCGATCGACATGGCGTATCTGGAGCTTCACCCCGAGACGCCGGGTCTGTACGACGCGGACGTCGTCTACAAGAAAGAGAAGCCTGGCATCGAGAAGCAGTGGTGGGACATCCCGAAGATGCTCTCGCTCGGCTACGGCGATTGCAAAGGGCTCGCGGCATGGCGTGCCGCTGAATTGATTCTGGCCGGCGAGATCGCCGAGCCGTATGTCACCGAAGGCAAGACGAGCAATGGTGGCACCCTCTATCATGTGCGGGTCGCGGTCTATGGGCCCGAAGGCAACGTTCAACGGCTCGAAGATCCTTCCAGAGACTTGGGGATGACGTGAGCCTGAAAGGTGTGATGCAACCATGTTCCCTCTGATTCTCTTCGGCCTCGGTGGGGGTCTGCTCTGGTATCTGTCGAGTCGCAAGAAGGAGCCGCGGCTCGATGAAGGACTCGTTGCTCCGTGGGAGATCGAGCCGGGCGTTGCTCGCACCGAATGTGAGCTTCCCTCGCTCGAAGAGATCGAGGCGTTGACCGGCGGCGATGCTCGCGCGATCGTGCCGATGCCCGATCCTGAAGGCAGCGGCGCCGCGATCCCGCTTCCCGCGTGGGCCGTGTTCCAGTCGTACCAGGCGCTTGCGAACCTGCCGCTGCAGGGTCCCGACATCCTCGAACAGTTTGCTCTGATGCTGGAGCAGACCGAGGCCAACAATCCCGTCGACGGCGAAGGTGGCGCCGCGATGGCGAATTGGCTTCGAAGCTACCGCGTGCACTGCGTAGGGGCGTGATGCACTACGTGCACAACCCCTACGTCGCGATGCTGCATCGGACAGGGCAGATGCGACTGCTTCCGTCGATGGCTTCCTACCGTCCTTCGGCGACGATGATGCCTGGCATG
>JANQEL010000229.1 GCA_028278345.1 Myxococcota bacterium | reverse complement strand
ACCGCCTCCGAGCCTTCCTCCACTCCGACCCCCCAGCCCGAGAACCGAAGAGCCCTCTTCATCCTGCTCGGGGTCGTCGTGATCGACCTGGTGGGCTTTGGGATCGCGATTCCGGTGCTTCCCTACCTCGCGCGCGAACAGAACGAGAATGCGTGGGTGCTCGGCGCCCTTCTCGCCAGCTATGCCGCGATGCAGTTCCTCTTCGCGCCGGTCTGGGGGCGCATCTCGGATCGCATCGGGAGACGGCCCGTCATCCTCGTCACGATCGCGGGGACGAGCGGCGCTCTACTCCTACTGGGAGTTTCCGATTCCATCGTATGGCTGTTCGTCGCGCGCATCGCGGGGGGCATCTTCGGCGCCAACATCGGCGTGGCGACCGCGTACATCACCGATCTCACCGAACCCGAAGAGCGCACGCGTTGGATGGGGTTGATCGGCGCGTCGTTCGCCGTCGGCTTCACCCTCGGGCCGGCGATCGGGGGCTCGCTGTCGCTGTTCGGTTACGGCGTGCCGATGCTCTTCGCATCCGCACTCGCCGCGCTGAACTTCGTCTTCGCGCTGTGGGTCCTGCGCGAACCGGCCCAGCACAGCGCCGAAGAAGTAAGCGTCGGCCGTGGAGAACTGCTCCGCACCAACCCAACGCTGCGCAGGTTGGCGGCCATCAACTTCATCTTCACCCTGGCCGTGACACAGCTCGAGAGCATGTTCGTCTGGTACATGCTCTTGCGCTTCGGCTACGACGCCTGGCAGGTCGCCGCCATCATGTTCCTGATGGCGTTGGTGATGATGGGGATCCAGGGCGGCGGGATCGGCCCGCTGGCCGATCGCTTCGGCGAGAAGCGCCTGCTCCTCGGAGGGATGAGCCTGATGGCCGTCGCCTTCTTCGCCGTCCCCGCGCCGGCGAGCGTGTGGATCCTGCTCGTGCCGCTGGTGGTATCCGCGATCGGGCGCGCCGTCAGTCAGCCGGCGATGCTGAGCCTGGTTTCCTTCGAGGCCGAAGCGAATCAACGCGGCGCGGTGATGGGAGGCTTCCAATCGGCGGCGTCCCTCGCGCGAACGGTCGGCCCCCTGGGCGCCGGCGTGCTCTTCGATCTATCCGACGCGTGGCCCTTCTACTTCGCAGGGCTCTTGATGATCGTCGCGATACCGCTGGCACGCGGGCTCGCTGGATGCGAGACCGCCCGAGACGCAGCAACCGTCGAAGCTTGAAGCGCGTTAGGCGCTGGCTTCGCTCGATTCGACCGGCGTCAGGATCACCGCCGCGCTTCCGTAGTCCGACGAAGCGGAGAAGCACCAGCCGTGGTCGGGGAACTGGCCATAGCGCGGAGCTTCGAGTCGATAGGTGCCCTGGCCTTCGAGGGCGCTCATGGCGTTGCCCGCGAGCACGTTGAGGAACTCGCCGAGGCCGTCGAGGCAGAGCTCCGCGGTGATCGCCGATTCGGGAAGGCACGCGATGCCCGCGGAGAGCTTTCGCGCAAAGTCCGATCCGGACATCAGATGCATCTCGACACCGGGCGCACCCACGATCACGAGCGATGCGATCAGGTTCATGTCGGGATCGCTCGGCCGCTCGACCTTCGCATCGTCGAGGCGAAGGTCGATGCGCGCCATGCGCATGCAGTAGCGCGGGAACATGTCGACGAGGCACGACGCCATGCGGTTCTGCACCAGGGCATCGGGCAGTGCCGGCGCTCCTTGCGGCACCATGGCCTGATCGCGCTTGAAGCCGTCCTCGAGATCGGCGAGGCGCTCACGCGAGAGATGTCCGAGACGCACCAGGGCGTCACCCACGTTGATGCGCGTGTCGGCCTGGTTCTGCAGCAACTCCTCGACCTCGATCGAGTTGAGCACGCCCATCTCCTGGGCCAGCTCGCCAAAGGGGCGATCGAGGCGACGCTGCTCGCCGTTCACGCGGCGACAATCCGATTCACTCGCGAAGCCGGCCCGCACGGCGAGTTCGCCGAGGGTCGGGTTTTCGCGTTCCATCAGGTCGAGGGCCGCGCGCAATGATGCGGCGTCGATCTCACCTTGTTCGATCAGGAACTGTCCGAAGAATTTGACCGCCATCACGCACCCGCCTTCTTGCGCAGGCTGATCTCGCTCGCGACGAGGGCGCCGATCTGCTCGGGGTCGTAGGGCTTGCCGATCACCTGGATCGCACCCAGGCGAAACGCTTCTTCGGCGTGGCTTCCCGACCCGCCGAGAGAGGAGACCATGGCCACGCGAGCGCCCGGGTTCTTCGCGTGCAGCAGACGCAGAGCGGAGAGGCCGTCCATCTCGGGCATCACGATGTCCATCAGGATCAGATCGGGCGAATGTGCGGAGGCCGCTTGAATCGCCCCGACGCCGTTCTCGGCGGATTCGACGACTTCGGCGCCGTCGATGTCATCGATGATGGCCCGGAGCTGCGCGAGCGCGACCTTGCTGTCGTCGACGATGAGAAGCTTGAGATTGTCGGCCATGGATACCTCGCCAGTTCACCGCGAGTCATCGGCGAACCGCGAGAATGGATTGACACTCGATTTCGCATGGGCGAGAGACTTTTCTCGAAACGGGTTTCCCGTGAGCCCGCGATGCGCCGGAAGCGATTTGCACCCGCTACCCGAGGCGAAGGAACGAGACAGGGGATCCCACTCGCGTGAGGTGACTCTCGGCGACGCGCAACTGAAACGCAGTGGGCTTGCAACGAGACGCGCTGTACCACGGTGTGGTCGGCGAGGGCAATGACACCAGACCAAATCCGGAGTTCTCCCGATCGACCAATTGTGTCGTCCTTCCGATTGCTTGCGAGATCGGTACTCACCGTCCATCCGGGGCCCTGCCCCGACATGAGGAAGAGCTCTCTTGGTACTCGGCGCGACAACCCTGGGCCTCGGCCTGGCGATCGCAATCGCGGCGGCCGTCGCGATCACGTACGCGATCTGTCGACGTTCGATTCTCTCGGCGCGCGGTACGACGTACTCGGATCGCACGGCGGTCATCGAGGGCATGAGTGATGGCGTTCTCGTCGTCGACATGAACGACCGCCTGCTCGACTTCAACCGCGCAGCCCGGGAGATTCTCGATCTCGACTCGGATACGCCGCGCGGCCTCCCGCTGGGCGATGTGCTCGGACACCACGGCGACCTGATCGAGTTCTTCCGCGGTGCGATCGACGGCTGCAGTCAGATGTCCCTGGTCGACGAGGAAGGCGCGAACCACTTCTACCACCTGCAGCTCACCGCGCTGTACGAGGGCGAAGAAGGGGGTGAGATCCACAGCCGGGTGCTGATCCTGCGCGACGTCTCCGATGGTGTGCAGGCGCGACTCGAGCTCGAACGCGAATCCATCAACGTCAAACTCCTGCGACGCGTTGCCGAGGCCTCGAACGATGCGCCCACGATCGACACCGCACTGCAGAAGAGCCTCGAACTGATCTGCCAGTCTTCCGACTGGGCGATCGGCCACGTCTTCGAACCCTCGGGCCGCGACGCCAAACAGCTGCGCTCGCGCGGGATCTGGGTGGCCCCTGCGTCCGAAGCCTTCGACGAATTCGTCGAGCTCACGCTCCACCACGCCGTCCCCACCAAAACGGGCCTGCCGGGACGCGCCTACACGACCGGGCGCCCCGCCAACTCGCGCGACGGAAGTGGCGACTGGCGCGACCATCGGCACTCGGCACTTCCGCTGGCCGATCATCTCGAGAGCGTCTGCTTTCCCATCACGGTGCGAGACGCCTCCTATGCCGTGATCGAACTCGTGAGCCTCGGCCACAAGGAGATCGATGATCACGTACTCGGCGTACTCGGTCACCTCGGTTCGCTCATCGGTCGCTCGATCGAGCGCAAGCTCGACGCCCAGAAGATCCGCCGCCTCGCCTTTCGCGACAGCCTGACCCAGCTTCCGAATCGCGAATCCTTCCGCGAGAGCCTCGATTGCGCGGTGGCCCTGGCCGAACGACAGGACAGCATCGTGGGTCTTCTGTTCATCGATCTCGACGGCTTCAAGCGGGTGAACGACAACCTCGGTCACAGTGCGGGGGATGAATTGCTCCGGCAGGTGGCGATCCGTTTCGCGGGTGTGGTGCGGGCGTCGGATCAGGTGGGCCACGTCGATCCCACTGAACTCGCTCCGGACTCACCCGACGATGAGGTCGCGCGCCTTGGCGGCGACGAGTTCACCGTGCTGCTCAACGACATCTCGCGTCCGGAAGATGCGGCCCGCGTGGCCGAGCGCCTGCTCGCGAGCCTGCGCGAACCGATCCCGGTCGGAAAGCACGAGTTCGTCATCGGGGCGAGCATCGGGATCGCGAACTTTCCCCAGGATGGGCGCGACGCCGAGACGCTGCTGCAGAACGCCGACGCGGCCATGTACTACGCCAAGGGTCGCGGGCGCAATTGCTATCAGTTCTACACCCAGCGCATGAACCAGAGCAGCGCGCGGCGCCTGATGATCGAAGAGAAGCTGCGCGGCGCCCTCGATCGCGGCGAATTCTCCCTTCGCTACCAACCAGTGCGCGATGCTCGCGCCGGCACCGTGGGGGCTGCCGAAGCCCTGCTGCGATGGGACGACCCCGAAGGAGGCTTCATCGGCCCCGACGAGTTCGTTCCGATCGCGGAGGAGATGGGGATGATCGTGCAGGTCGGCGCCTGGGTGTTGCGCGAGGCCTGTCTGCAGGCCCGCGCCTGGCAGGACGACGGCTTCGCGCCGATTCGCATCGCGGTGAATCTCTCGGGTCGCCAGATCCGTGCGAAGGATCTCGTCGGCACGGTCCGCGCCATCCTCGAGGAGACCGGGCTCTCGGCCCACTGGCTCGAACTCGAGATCACCGAGAGCACCATCATGCAGGACGACGAACTCACGATGTTGACCCTGCAGGAGCTCGACGACATGGGGGTGGGCCTGGCCCTCGACGACTTCGGCACCGGCTACTCGTCGATCAACTATCTGCGCCACTTTCCGATCCGCCGGCTCAAGATCGACCGCTCCTTCGTCAACGACCTGATGACCGACCCGGACGCCGCGGCGCTCACCGCTGCGATCATCGCCATGGCGCACAGCCTGCGCGTGAAGGTGGTGGGCGAAGGCGTGGAGAACGAAGACCAGGCCGCCTTCCTGCGAGATCGCCACTGCGAGGAGCTGCAGGGCTACCTCTTCAGCCCCCCTGTGAAGGCTTCGGAGTTCCGCCGCTTCCTGCGACCCGAGAAGCCCGACGACGATTGAGGTTTCGGGGTAGCGGGGATCCGCGCGCGGGGCACAATTGCCGCGTGCCGCCTGTCGCCGACCGCACCGAAACCACAGACGCCTTCGTTGCCCTCGAGCGCGAAGTGCACGTCTATCTCGCGCGGCCCGAGGAGATCGGTGCGGCGCGTCTGTCGACCTATCCACCGGTGCTCTCGGAGGGCGAGCGCGCGCGACATACGCGCTTCCATTTCGAGGTGCATCGCCGGTTGTTCCTCGTCTCCCACGTGCTGGTGCGAACGACGCTCTCGCACTACGTGTCGCGTTCGCCGGCGACCTGGGAGTTCGAAGAAGGGGAGCACGGCCGCCCCGAGATCGCCCCGGCCCAGAACGCGGCCGGGCTGCGGTTCAACCTCTCCCACACCGAGAACCTCGCGGCGATGGTCGTGTGCAAAGAGCGCGATTGCGGTGTGGACGTCGAACGCATGCACCGCGTGAAGGATCTCGACGGCGTGGCGCGCAAGGTCTTCACCGACACTGAGCGGGCCGACCTCGCGGGTCGCGAAGGCGACGACCTGCAGGGTCGCTTCACCGACTACTGGACCTTGAAGGAGGCCTACATGAAGGCGCGCGGAAAGGGGTTTCAATTGCCTCCCGAGACCTTCGAGATGCAGATCGACCCAACACACGCCGAGCGCGCGCGGCTCGTCGTCGACGACGAGTTCGACGATCGCGGGGCCGACTGGCAGTTCGAATTGCGCGCCCTCGAATTCGGCGATGCCCCCGACTACCGCCTCGGTGTGGCGGTGCGCAACGCCAGTGCGCCCGAGCGCGAACTCGTGATTCGCAGCGCAGAACTTCCCTGAGCGCCCTCCGCTTCGCATCACTCGCACTCGGCCCGTCTGGTTGACATGCAAAGCGCGGCCTGATTAGGATTCGAGGCATCGGCGTACCCCCTGCTCGACGGCGAACTCGAACGCCGAAGCGATCCGTGGGTGAGCCACGCGGGAGGCCCCATGTCGTTCGAAGTGAACCGCCGCCTGTGTGCAAGGCGCCCCTCCCTCGAAACGACCGCGACCGTCGATCGCGTCACGGCGGACATCATTCGCGGTGCCTTCGAGACGATCTGCTTCGAAACCGCGATCCACCTCGGGCGCGCGGCTTCGTCGGCGATCATCAATCAATCGAACGAACGCAATGCCTCGATCATCGACGGTCATGGCCGCCTGGCCGCTGTCTCGGTCGGGATCCCGCAGCTCCTCTTCATCTCACCGCTGGCCGTTCGCTGGGGCCTCGAGTTCCAGGAAACAGACGACTGGGGCCCCGGGGACATCTTCGTCGGCAACGACCCCGATCACGGTGGCGGCCATCTCCCCGACTACAACGTCTACGCCCCGTGCTTCGACGACGACGGGCGCATCGTTGCGATCCAGGCCCTGCAGGCGCACCACGGTGACACCGGGGGAAAGGATCCCGGCGGCTTCTCCCCCGACGCGGTCGACATCTTCCAGGAAGGCCTCGCGGTACCGGTGCTCAAGCTCGTGCATCGCGGCGAAGCCCGCCGCGACATCCAGGAGCTGTTGTTTCGCAACAACCGCTTCCCCTCGTTTCGCGGTGACATCGCGGCGATGATCGGCGCCTGCCAGGCGGGCGTGCGACAGATGGAGGGGATGGTCTCGAAGTGGGGCGCCGACGAGATCCGCGCCGCCATCAACTTCAACATCGACGAGACCGAGCGGCGCTTCCGAGAGGAAGTCGCCAACTGGCCCGACGGCGAGTACGAGGCCACGGTCTACATCGACCACGACACCGTAGGGAACAAGGACGTGAAGGTGCACGTCACCTGTCGCGTGGTCGGCGACCAGCTGACCGTCGATCTCACCGGCAGCGACGATCGCCCCGAGTTGATGAACGTCTGGAACACGCTGTCGAACAGCCGCGGCTACGCGATGGCGCAGCTGGCCTCGATGGTGGCCCCCGACATCGTGAAGAACGAGGGTCTCTTCTACGCGGTCGACATGATCCTGCCCGAGAACACGATCGTGCAGCCGCCGGCCAACAAGCCTGCCGCGCTCGGGGCCTTCCATCCCGCATGCGAGATCGGCGAAGCGATCTGCATCGCGCTGAGTGAAGTGCTGCCCGATCGATCGTCGCCCCAGGTCTACAAGCTCGGCATGCCCAACACCGTGATCGGTGTCGACGCAAATGGCGAGATGTGGATGGACCAGGGGGTCGACGTGCGCGCATCGGATGCCTCGGCCACCCGCGGCATCGACGGTTGGGGTTCGATGTGCAGTGGCCTGGGCAACCTGATGCTCGCCGAGGCGGAGGACGCCGAGAGTCGCTTCCCGGTGATCAATCTCTCGCGCGAACTCACGACCGATACCGGCGGTGCCGGACGCTGGCGGGGCCAGCCGGGGACGAAGAACGTGAAGAAGATCCTCGAACCCGTGACCGCCGTCTCGCGCATGGTGTCGATGGCGCATCCGCTTCGCGGCCTGCTCGGCGGCGACGATGCCGGGCCGTACGAGAACATCTTCCTCGACCAGACTCCGGAGGCGTATCGCATCGAGAACGCCGCCCAGGATCCCCTGCCCGCTGGCGCCGTCATCTCGTACCAGTACGGAGGCGGTGCCGGTTTCGAGAGTGCATTGTTGCGCGACCCCGCGGCCGTGCGCGAAGACGTCCTCGACGAGTACGTGAGCATCGAGGCGGCCCGCGAGCGCTACGGCGTGGTGCTCACCGGGAGCGCCGAATCCTGCGACGTCGAAGTCGACGACGCCGCAACGCGCGCACTGCGCGAAGAACTGGCTCGCGAGCGAGGCATCGACCTTCGGGCCAGCGACGAGTCGGCGTCATGAACTACCGCATCGGGATCGACATCGGCGGGACCTTCACCGACTTCGCGCTGCAGAAGGGTGACGAGATCGTGGTCGACAAGGTCCTGAGCACGCCCTCGGATCGATCGCTGGCCGTGATGCAGGGCCTCGAGAAACTCGCCGAGCGCGAAGGCCAGGGTCTCGCGGAATTCCTCGGCCGCGTCGACGCGCTGATCCACGGCACGACGATCGCGGACAACACCCTGATCGAGATGAACGGCGCCGTGACCGGGCTGCTCACCACCGAGGGCTTTCGCGACGAACTCGAGCTGCGGCGCGGCTACAAGGAAGACATCTGGGACGTGCGCCTGCCGCCACCCCCGCAGCTCGCCCCGCGAAGGCGCCGGCTCGGTGTGCCCGAGCGCATCCTCTTCGACGGTTCGGTCCATCGGGAACTGGACGAGGATGCGGCCCTCAAGGCGATCCAGCGACTCGCGCGACAGGGCGTCGAGAGCGTGGCGATCTCGTTGCTCTTCTCCTTCGTGAACCCCGCCCACGAACGCAGGCTCGCCGAACTCGTGCGCGAGGAGATGCCCGACACCGCGCTCTCCCTTTCCTGCGAAGTGCTGCCGCGCGCACCCGAGTTCGAACGCACGAGCACAACGGCGGTCAACGCCTACGTCGGGCCGCGCGTCAGTCGCTATCTCGAAACCCTCACGAGCCGGCTTCGCGACGCCGGCTACGACCGCCAGCTCCTCGTCATGCAATCGAGTGGCGGTGTGATGACGCGCGAGTATCTGCGCGAGAGCCCCATCCGCATCCTCGCCTCGGGCCCCGCCGGTGGCGTGGTGGGCAGCGCGCGAGCCGGCGTCGCGAAGAACGAACCGGATCTGCTCTGCGTCGACATGGGGGGCACGAGTTACGACGTCTCCCTCGTGCTCGATGGAGCGGCTCCCGCCGAAGCGGGATGGAACTGGCACCACCGCCAGCTCGTCGCCGTACCGATGGTCAAGGTCGAAACCCTCGGTGCGGGAGGGGGTTCGATCTGCTCGGTCGAGAACGGCGTGCTCCGGGTGGGACCGAAGAGCGCGGGCGCGGATCCGGGGCCGATCAGTTACGCACGAGGTGGCGACCAGCCCACGGTGACGGACGCCATCCTCCTGCTCGGTCTGCTCTCGGAAGAGAGTGACTTCGCGGGGGGCAGTTTCCGCCTCTCGCGCAAAGGGGTCGAAGAAGCCTTCGAGCACAAGATCGCGGCGCCGCTGGGCTGCAGCGTCGAAGAAGCGGCCTTCGATTGCTTCCGCGTGGTGAACGCCAACATGACCCAGGCCGTGCGGCGCACGACGGCGGGGCGCGGCATCGATCCCCGCGATCTCACCCTGCTGGCCTACGGAGGCAACGGCCCGGTCTTCGCCGCCGTGCAGGCCGAAGAGCTCGGCATCGACAAGGTGCTCGTGCCGCGCACCTCACCGATCTTCTCTGCCCTGGGCGCCCTTTCGGCGAAACCCACGATCGACGAAGAGCGTTCGTACCTGGTCTCGGCCGATGTCATCGATCTCGAGCGCCTTCGCGCACTGTTCGAAGAACTCGACACGCGGGCCGAAGGCGTCTTCGCCGAGGCGGGCATCGAGCGGGATCGGATTCACGCGCGCTACCAGCTCAACCTGCGCTACGTCGGGCAGAACTGGTCCCTCACCCTCGATGTCTGCGAGCGCACGGGGGCGCGCGACCTCTCCTTCATCGACGATGCCGTGGCGGGGCGGATGATCGAAGCCTTCCACGCCGCCCACGAGGCCGAGTACGGACATCGCCGCGAGGGTGAGATGCCCGAGGTCACGGGAGTGCGGTTGCAGACATCGAGCGACGTACCCGAACCCCACTTCGCTCATGGAAGCACCGCGGCCAGGACCCCGGCACAGGCGAGAACGGAACGCCGCGCGAACCTGGGACGCGGCCATGAAACCGTGCCCGTCTACGCCGGTGCCGATCTCGCCCCCGGCCACACGATCGCCGGGCCGGGCATCATCGAAGAGAGTTTCACCACCATCGTGGTCTACCCGGAATGGGACGCCTGGATCGACGACGCCGGCGACGCGATCCTCGAGCGAAGGCGAAAACGAAGGAGATCCTGAAGATGTCGATGCCGAACATCAGCATGTGGGGCAAGGCGCTGACCGTGATGCCCCGCATCGACAAGGAACAGTGGGACGCCCTCGACATCGTGTCGCGCTGGCTGATCGCGACGCGCTCGGCCGTGATCATCATGACCTTTACGTCGGCGGCCTTCGCCGGGCTCCTCGCCTACAAGGCCGGCGCCTTCGACCTGCAGCTTTGGCTGCTCGTGACCGCCGGCCTGTGTCTCGCCCACGCGACGAACAACATCGTGAACGACATCACGGATCACTACAAGGGCGTCGATCAGGGCAACTACTTCCGCAATCAATACGGCCCGCAGACGATCGAGGCCGGCTTCATGAGCGTGGGGCAGATGATCACCTACGCCGCCGTCACCGGTGGCGTGGCTCTGGCGATCGGCGCCTACCTCGTCTTCCTGCGCGGCGACATCGCGCTGTGGCTGCTGGCCAGCGGCGCGTTCTTCGTCCTCTTCTACACCTGGCCGCTCAAATACATCGGCATGGGAGAGCCCGCGGTGCTCGTGGTGTGGGGGCCGCTGATGGTCGGCGGCGGCTACTACATCATCACCGGTGAATGGAGCAACGACGTCGCGGTGGCGAGCATCGCCTATGCCCTCGGGCCGACGGCGGTGCTCTTCGGCAAGCACATCGACAAACTCGATGCCGACTCGGGAAAGAAGATCCGCACCCTGCCGGTCATCCTCGGCGAGAAGGTCTCGCGCTACTCGGTGGTGGCCATGCTGCTCGCGCAGTTCTTCGTGGTCGCCTATCTCGTGGCCACCGGCTACTTCCACCCCATCGTGCTCGTCGTGCTGGCTGCGGTCCCCTCATTGGGACGCATCTTTCGTGTATATCGGCATCCGCGGCCGAGCGGCCCGCCACCGGAGTTGCCGGAGGGTGTTTGGCCGCTGTACTTCGTCGCGACGGCCTTCTGGTACAACCGGCGCTTCGGTCTGCTCTTCCTGGCGGGCCTGCTGATCGACGCAGGGCTTTCCTGACAACCTGGGATCTTCTGGGGGATCACCCCGAGCAAGCCGTTCTCAAGTGATTTCGGCCACCGCCGATGCGGTAGGTGGTATGAACGGAACCGAGCAGCGGCAGTACAAGCGGCACGCTTTCCGCCTCCCCTGCACCTTCGTGCTCCCGGAAGGTGAACAGGTCGGATTCGTCACCAACGTGTCGGCCCGCGGCTTCTTCGTTCAGACGCGCTGCAAGGCCGACGCCGGCCTGCAGATCCTCGTCACCGTGCAGCACGAACCGGACCCGCCCATGCTCATCACCGGCACCGTCGTGCGTCAGCGCCGCAGTCACCGATCGATGGGTGCGATGTCGCAGCCGGGCATCGGCGTGAAGATCGACACGGCGCCCGAGAGCTTCTACCGCATCATCCTCGACCTCGAGGAAAAGGAGTAGGAGCTTTCGCCGATCGACCGGCTGCCGCAGCTTGCGGTAGCGTTGCGTGACGTCGCGACCTCTCGTTGCGATGCATGCACGGGGGGTCGATGGCGCGGTCCGGGTCCACGTCGAACTCACGGCGCACCGCCGCTGGCGCAGCGCGTGCGATTCAGCGCGCGATCATCGCTCGCTCACCCCTGGTGGTGATGTTCGCCGCGATCGTCACCCTGCTGAGTCTCGCCGAGATCGTCGATCTGCGAAGTGGCGAACCCCGGCTCCAGCTCGACCCCTCCCTCGACGGCATGCTTCCGGAGGGCGATCCCGAGCGCGCCTACTACGAAGAGTTCAAGGCGCGCTTCGATAGCGGTGAGCTTCTGTTGTTGGCTCTCGAATCGGATGACGTCTTCACTCCCGAGCGGCTGCTCGCCCTGCGCGAACTCTCCGAGGCCGTCGAAGCGCTCGAGGTCGTCGAACGGGTTTCGAGTCTTCCCCGCTCGCTCAACATCCGAAGTCGGGACGGCGCCCTCTCCCTCGAACCCTTCTACGGCGACATCCCGACGACGCCGGCCGCGCTGGCCGAACTGCGCACGCACGCCCTCGACGACCCCATCTACGCGGGCAACCTCATTTCCCTCGACGGGCGCGTGGCCGTGCTGCTCGTCCAACTGCTGGATCTACCCGAAGCCGAGATCCTCGCAAGCGGTGTCGATGGGCAGTTGAGCGCCCTCGCCGCCCGGCATTGGCAGGCGGGGCCGCACTCGATCAGCGGTGGCGTTCACGTCAAGGCCGAGATGAGTCGCCTGATGCTGCGCGACACCCAGGTCGTGGTGCCGATCGCGGCTCTCGTGATGGCCCTCGTGGCCTTTCTCGCGTTTCGCACGGTGCGCGGGGTGGTGGTTCCGCTCACCACGGTGGCGATCGCGACGCTCTGCACCCTCGCCTTCGTCGCGAACGTCTACGGCGACTTGAATCAGATCACCGGAGCGATCCCCTCGGTGATGATCGTGGTGGGCTTCGCGTACTCGATGCACGTGGTGGCGGCCTACGACGACTCGGTGCGCAAGCTGTTCGAGGGTGGAAGCAGCGGCGCCGACGCCGACGCGCGCCCCGCCCTCACGGCGCTCTCGAAGGTCGCCACGCCCACCATCTTTACGGGGCTCACGACCGCCGCGGGCTTCGGGTCGCTTGCCACCAGTTCGCTCACCGCGATATCGCAATACGGCGTCGCCACGGCCCTCGGCGTCTTGCTCAGCACGTTGGCGACGTTGATCGTGGCACCCGCGCTGCTCGACCTCTTCCCGGTGCGCCCGGCGCGCGCCACGGCGAGGCGCAACGAACGCTTCAATTTCAGCCTGATCCGCCTGGCGCACTTCGACATGGCGTACCGCCGACCGATCCTGCTGGGCGGTGCCGCCGTGGCCGTGTTCTCTGGGCTCGGCGTGCTCCAGATCGTGGTGGGCTCGGACCTCGTGAGCAGCCTCGAGGCCGACAACGCCGTGCGCGTCGAGTTCAACCGCATCAATGAGGTGCTCGAAGGCGCGAACGTCATCCAGATCGCCCTCGAGACCCACGAAGAGGAAGGCTTCAAGGAGCCGCGCAACCTCGAAGAGATCGACGCCTTCCAACGCTGGCTCGCCGGGCAACATGACGTCGGTGGCAGCACATCTCCCGCCGACTACATCAAGGCGCTCCACCGCGGCCTCGAAGGGGGAGAACCCGCGAAGTTCGCGATCCCCGACTCGAAGGCCCTGGTGAGCCAGCTCCTGGTGGTGGGAGCGAACGAAGAACTCGATCGCTACGTCGATCACGACTTCCGCTCGGCGCGCATCGAGGTACGCACCCGCGCCCTCGACTCGATCGAGGTGCTCGACCTGGTCGAGCGCATCGAAGCGCGCCTCGCCGCCCTGCCCGCCCATCTGCGCGCGCGCGTCACCGGCAACTCGGTGCTGATCAGCCGAACCATGGACGACATCGCGATCGGTCAGGCGACGAGCCTGATCGTCGCTTTCGGGATCATCTACCTGATCCTCACCCTGCTCTTCACGTCGTTCAAGACGGGCGTCGTGGCGCTCCTGCCGAACGGCCTGCCCGTGCTCGTCTACTTCGGGATCCTGGGTTGGTCGGGGGTACAGCTCAACGCTTCCACGGGGCTGGTGGCGACGATCGTGCTCGGGATCGCGGTCGACGACACGATTCACCTGCTCGCCCACTTCAACCGATCGGCGAAACGGCTGGCCGATGAACGTCGCGGCGTGATCGAAGCCCTGCGCCGCGTCGGCAAGCCGGTCACCTACACCACGGCAGCCCTTTGCCTCGGCTTCCTTTGTTTGACGGCGAGCGAGATGCGGCCGCAGGTCGAGTTCGGCTATCTCGCCGCCGTCACCCTGCTCACGGCGTGGTTGGTCGACGTGACCTTCACTCCCGCACTCGCGGCCCGCATGCAGATCGTGACGATCTGGGATGTGCTCACCCTCGACCTCGGAGCCGCGCCGAACGAGAGCATCCCGCTCTTCCACGGGCTCTCGACCACCCAGGCGCGAATCGCTGCGCTACTTGCGCGGATCGAGAACTACCCCGAAGGCCACGCGATCACGAAGAGCGGCGAGGTCGGACGCGAGATGTACGTCGTGATCGACGGCGAGCTGAAGGCGACGGTGCACCGCGGCGATCGAGAGGTGCTCCTGCGCAAGCACACCCGCGGCGACGTGATCGGGGAAGTCGCCCTCTTCCTGGGCACGCGGACCGCAGACGTCACGGCGCTCAGCGACGTGCGCCTGCTGCGCATCGATCAGCGCGACTTCGAGAACATCCAGCGCCGCCATCCGCGCATCGGCGCCCAGCTCTACGCGAACCTCAACAAGGTGCTGGCCGACCGCATGGCCTCGCTCACGCCGCGCACCGACGCGGGCGCGGTGGCGAGCACGGGCGCTTCGTGAAGTTCGTCGTCGATCTCGCGCCCATCGTTCTCTTCTTCGTCGCCTACCACCAGCGCGACATGTACTTCGCGACCGGTGTCGTGATGATCGCCTGCGCGATCCAGACCTTTGGTTGGCGCCTCTTCGCGGGCGAGTTCGACCGCAATCACGTACTCGCGGTGCTGCTGGTGCTTCCCTTCGGCGGGCTCACCCTGCTCCTGCGCGACCCGATGTTCATCAAGTGGAACGGCACGATCGAACTGTGGGTGCTCGCGATCGGGCTGGTGGGTAGCCAGTTCATCGGCGATCGCCCGCTGATCCAACGCATGCTCGGCGCAGGCGGCCTCGAGCTCCCCGAGGACCTCTGGCGGCGACTCAATGCGATCTGGGCGGCCTTCTTCTTCGCGTGCGGCGCACTCAACCTCTACGTCGCCTACAACTTCGAAGAAGAAACCTGGGTAAACTTCCGCCTCTTCGGGCTGACGGGCCTCTCGATCGGCTTCGTGTTCGTGAACTTCGTCTGGATCATGCGCAACGCGCCGCCGATCGAGAACGAAGAAGACGGTCAAGCTCCGCCCGAGTAGGGCGCCCTACTCCACCGATTCCATCTTCTCGAGTGACGGCATCCCGAGCGCGTCGCGGAAGTGGCTGTGGTAGTGGTGCAGCGCAGGTTCGTTGCGGCCGAAGATCAGATACTCGAGTTCGCCGCTCTCCGCCGCCGCCTGCTGGTGCTTGCCCATCAGGTAGTCCTCCTGCTCGATCGTGCTGTCGAAGACTTCGGTGAGCGCAGAGAGGGACAGCGTGACGTCGTTGCCATCGTCGAGTACCCGTTCGTCGTAGGTGTTTTCTGCCGTGATCACCTTGGTACTGGCATCGGGGTTGGCTGCGAGATCGATCAGGTCCTGGCGGAAGTAGTAGAGGATCCGCGTAAGCGACTTACCCGGTTCCTTCGGGTGGGGATACATCTTGATCAGGCTCACGACCCCGTCTCCCCAGGTGAGCTGGATGTTCGGGAAGAGGTAGTAGAGGGGCGTCGTTCCATCGACCAGGCGCCACTGCTCCTCGGGTAGTTCGCGAAGCGCGTCGATGCGCTTCGAAGCGATCACGAAGCGGTGGTTACGGCCGAACTCCTCGTATGCCAATGCGTCGCCGTAGTTGATCATGCCGAGGGTCTGTCGGTGCAGCCGCTGGAAGTGGTAGGTCTCGCCGAAGGTGTCGTTGGCAAGCTTCCAATTGAGATCGCCTTCGATCACCGTCTCACCCTGATGGACGAGTTCGCCGAAATTCCAGGAGGCGATCTCGTCGTCGAGCCCGGCGAGCTGGCTATCGAGATCGATCGCACCGTCCTTGTTCGGGTGCACCCAGAGCAGGCCCCCGCGTTCTTCGGCGGGGAGTTCGACGAGGCCGTGACACGACTTGTCGATCTTTCCGAAGTGATCTTCGAGGGGGACCGACTTGAGGGTGCCGTCGGTCGCGTAGGCCCAGTTGTGGAAGGGACAGACGAAGCGCTTGTGCTTGCCCGTACCTTCGGCGACGCGTGCACCGCGATGGCGGCACGCGTTCACGAAGGCGCGAAAGCGGCCCTCGCTATCGCGGGTGGCCAGCACGGGAACACCGAAGTCATCGACCGTCACGTAGGAGCCCGGCTCGGGAAGCGAGCCCGAGAGCGCGATCAATTGCGGGTGGTCGCGGAAGAAGGCCTGGCGCTCGCGCTCGGCGAGATCGGGGCAGGTGTATACCGTGGTCGGGTTCCGGTACATCACACCCGCATCGACGTTGCGACCCTCGTCGAGTTGGCTCATCAGTTCCTTGATGATCGAGACTTCGACTTCGTGCTTCATCCCTGACTCCTTCGGTCGATGCCCTCGGAAAGCTCGTGCGTGGCGAGCTGACCTTCCAGGTCGCGCAGGTGCGCTTCGAGTTGGGGTCGAACTTCGTCAATCGCCACGGCGAGCAGCGCCAGATACAGGCCGTAGAGCGCGCGGGCCTCGAAGCCCGCGATGTCGATCAGACCGAAAGCCCACTGCACACACGCGAGCTCGTAGCCGTGATAGATCTGCTCGCCCAGGCGATCGGGCGAAAGCGTGTCGTGGAGCAGGCCCTGGGCGATCGCCTGCTCGATCGCTTCGCTCTGCATACCCGCCGCGCGCTTCGCCATGCGACGGTCGGCGACTGCTGTACTCGAGAGCCCTTCGTAGCTCGCGACCATCATCGGCCGATAGATCGCTTCGTGTTCGTCGAAGTGCGCAACGCTCACCGTGATGATTGCGCGACATCGCTCGAGGGGATCGTCGAGGGGCGCCTCGGCGTCGAGCACCGGTTCCATCCGGTCGACCGCATCGTGAATCAACGCGTTCAGGATCTCGTCGCGCACCCCGTAGAGGTTGTAGAGGGTGGTGACGCTCAAGCCGGCTTCGGCGGCGAGCTTGCGCATGGAGAGCGCCGCCATCCCGCCTTCGGCAATCAGGCGACGCGCCGCATCGAGGATGCGATGGCGGCGGGCTTCGACGTTGATCTCGCGAAGGGAAACGGCTTCCTGGGACATCGTTACAACTTGTAACATTGTTCCAGTTTTCTGCAAGACTCATCGGAAGAAAGCTGTAACCAGCTGTTTGGACTCGTGGTTACGGAAGCCGTTCCCTGCGATCTTGGGTCGCGCCATGTTGGAGAACTCCCGGAGTGGGTGGTGCGCTGGGCGGCAGCTCATTGCGCTGTGGGTCGGCGCCGCCGTGCTCCTGTGCGTGACAGGTCCAACCCCCGTCGCGCAAGCGGACGACGCCATCTTCGACCTGCACTTCGATACCGATCTCGATGACGCCTCGGGGTGCGCGCTCACGACCCCCGTCACCTCGCTGATCGGAATCGAGTTGACCCTACGCACGACCGTCGACCTCGTGACCGAAGAAGTCACCGCGATCACCCACCTCGACTGCGTGGGCGGGAGCTTTGGTGCCGAGGTCCCGGTCACGGGGGGGCCGGCGCTCCCGTGGTCGATCGCCAAAGGGGAGACCACGACCGGTTCCGCGTTGATCGAGACCTATCTGCCGCTCTCCCTCGTGGGTTCCGCGACGGTCGGCCGGGCCTACGCGACGCTGGCTTCCCCTGTCGATGACGATGCACTCACCGAGTCGGGCGGCGTTCAGCCCAGCAACTGGATCGTCGTGGCCTTGAGCCCGGTGCCGACGCTTGGGCACATCGGGCTGCTCATATTGATCTCGCTTTTCGTCGTCGGGGCGTTCGTCGTCCCTTCTCGCGCGTTCCGATCGCGCGCATTCCTGCTCGTACTGGCGGGGCTCATCCTCGCCGCACCCCTCGCCGTTCGCGCGGCCTTCGGCGATGGGACGTTGCGCAGCTGGCTGCCGTCCGAGCAGGTCGCCAGTGATGCGCTGGCCGATGCCCTCGAAGGTGCCGACATCGCGAGCCTGTACACCGCACTCGATGTGGCGCAGAGCACGCTCTACATCCGACTCGACGCGCTGATCGTGCCACCGGTGTGTCCCACCGGTTGGGGCACCGTCGACCCGGGCACCGGATACCCCTGCCAACAGGAACCGCCGCCCGACCAGGGGCCCTTTAGCAACCAGATCGCCCTGACCTTCGACGACGGCCCCAACCCGCTCACGACCCCGGGCATCCTCGACATCCTG
The DNA here is from genome assembly GCA_028278345.1 of Myxococcota bacterium. Lineage (GTDB taxonomy): Bacteria > Myxococcota_A > UBA9160 > UBA9160 > UBA4427 > DUBZ01. The sequence goes on along the minus strand of JANQEL010000229.1, from coordinate 650 downwards.
CGCAACGAAACGCCGCCGATCCCCGCCACCTTCTTCATGCTGGGCGAGAAGCTCGAGACCGCAGAGGAACGTGACATCGCGCGCGAGATCTACCACGACCCGCTCTTCGAGGTTGCGAACCACACCTACGACCACGCCGACCTGACGACGGTGAGCCAGAACGAGGTCGCGAACCAACTCGACACCACCTCGGACCTGCTACGCGAGGCCGTCGGCGACTGCTGTCTCTTCATGGACTACTTCCGCTTCCCGCGAGGCCGCGCGGATTGCGACTCGATGGAGGTGGTGCGCGAACGCGGCTTCGCCGTCGCCGGCGTCAACATCGACCCGGTCGACTGGTGCTATGCGGACGGGGTGCAAGGCTACTGCGACCCGGCACGCGCTCCGTGGGTTCCGAACGAGTATCGCTGGGACATGCCCGGCTACGCGGTACAGCGATTCCAGACGAAGGGCGGCGGCATCATGCTGATGCACGACATCCATCAGAACACCCTGAACGAACTCCAGGCCGTGATCGATGCGCTTCAGGCGGCCGGGGCCACCTTCGTGCGACTCGACCACGCGATCTTCCCGGTGTTGAACGGGAACGTGAACCGGCCCGCGCCGCCGAGCTGCTGTGAGGGGATGGTGAACTAGCGCGTACCCGCGAG
>JANQEL010000097.1 GCA_028278345.1 Myxococcota bacterium | reverse complement strand
GGCCCGCACCCAACCGTCGCGTCCGTTCGCGAGGGCCACGCGTAGCCAGCGTTCGCGCGTTTCGAGGATGTCGACTTCGGTTCCGATCGGGAGCGGGCGCGAGAATCGCGCGGGCGAGTGAACCGAATCGGCGGCGCGCACGACGAGTTCGCGGCCGACCACCACGCCCTGCTCGTTCGCGCTCGCCGTCGGATCGACGGCCATCGACGCGACGAGCACCAACCACACGATCGCGGGAACGAGCGCCGTATTCCGCAGCCCGCTTCGCCCGAGCACGACCCCCGCGGCGATCAGGAGCGCGGCCAGAGCGAAGGCAGCGGCGGCCGCGAGCGAGCGCTCTGCTGCAGACACCGTCTGGTGCCAACCGAAGAAGCTGTCGAAGAAGGTCTCCCCCTGGCGTTGCGGCACCCAATCCGGAGCCAGCGTGCGCACGTGCTCGAGGTTCTGGCTCGCGCGATCGTGATCGGGGTCGAGCAACAGGGCGCGCCGGAAGGCCAGCACCGCCTGGCCGAGATGCTCGGCCTGCAGAGCCGCGTTGCCGAGGTTCGCGTAGAGGTCGGCGGTCGGGTTCGCGGCGGCCGCCGCCGTCGCGAACAAGCGCTCTGCGCGGCGGAAGCGCTCGACGCGGACATCGCGATCCTCGGTTTCGAGGGCACCCGCATAGACCTCGATGGCCTCACGCAGGGTTGCCTCGACATCGTCTGCGGCCGCGGGCCAGGCCAACGCCAGACCGATGATCGCAGCAAAGCCACTCGCCAGAACGCGCGCCCTCGTTCGCCCGATCACGTTCCACCCTCCTCGAGGGCCTGGGCCAGCGCCAACGCGCGGTCGATCGTTTCGCGTTCGACCGGCGCATCCGCACCGCCGCCCGGTGCGAAGGCCACGGCGTCGCATTCCGACAGGAAGGCGTCGAGCTCGGCGGGCCGCGCACCGGGTGCCGCCTGCAACATCGCGCGCAGCGCGCTCGCGATCTCGCGCATCGCCACGCTCTTCGATTGGCCCGCCGCACCCGAGATCTGCTTGCGCGCCGTTGCAAAGCGGCTCTTGCGTTCGACGAGGACGGGATCGAGATCCCGCTGCCGGCGGATCGCGAAAGCTCCGACGACGCCCAGCAGCGACAGCCCGTAGATCGACATCGGCAGCCATCGCCCCGCCCCTGCGGCGCCGCTCGAAACGAGGCGCGCGGGTTCGCGTACAACCGAGAGGTTCGCACCGGCGAGTACGAAATCGCCGAGCGTGGCGGCCGCTTCGGGTGCGCCGTCGGCAGACGTCTCGCTCGCCACCTCGTCCTGCGAGGGCGCGCTTTCCGCGGCCGGGTCTGCACCACTCACCACGTCGTCGGCGGTGATCACCCGGGCCCGCCTCACCGAAAGGGCGATCGGCCGCGACTCGACGGTGACGTACTCCTTCTTGTCGGTGTCGAAGTAGCTGTAGGGGATCGGCGGGATTTCGCGAACACCGGCATCGAGGACGCGCAACTGCAGACGGAAGGTCTTCGTCCCGTCCTTCACGACACCGGCCTGCGGTGCCGTCGGGATGCGAAAGCGATCGGGGGAGAGGCCGGCGGCCGAAGAAAGATCCGCGAGCCCGGCCCCGTCGAGATTGCCGTCGCCCCTCAAGACGAGGGTGAGCCCGATCGGATCGCCGACCTGTACCACGCTGCGGTCGGCGCTGACCTCGAGACTGAAGCCGCGCCCGATCGCTCCCGCGTAACTCGCGGGTCGACCCCGCAGCGGGACGTCACTCACCACCAGTGTTCGCGGCTCGTCGATCGTCGGCACCTTGCGCACGGACTGGGGGGTGCGCTGGCCGAAGAGATCGCGACGCCAGCGCACGACTTCCTCCACCATGGCGGTCGCGGCGGGAAAGTCGAACCGCCCGGGCTCGAGGGGGATCAGGGTGCGCTCGGCCCTCACCACCTTGAAACGCCGCCCACCCTCCACGCGATCGGTGACCGTGGCGCGCAGGGCGATCGGTCCGTTCGACGTCTGCACCTTGAGTTCGGTGTCGCCGGGCTGCGGGGGATCTTCGACGTAGCGAAAGAGATCGGGGCGGTTGAAGATCGGCACTTCGATCCGGTAGTCGCGCATGCGGTCGTTGAGCTCCGCTTCGAAGCTCCACTCGAGGGCCACCTGGATGCGCTGCCCGGGGTACACCTCACTGCTGGGCCAGGTCGTCTTGATGCGCACCCGATCGCTGCGACCGAGCGCTTCGATCGTGAGCTGCACGGGGCCGGTGGTGCGCGAGGTCGAACCCTGGCTCACGCGGAACGGGCCGACGGGGTAGCGCCCGGCTTCGTTCGCAACGAAGCGGTACTGATAGACAAAGCGCACCTCCTTCGTCTGGGTCATGCGCCCGTTGATGATCGAGATCGAACTGCGCGTCGAAGGGCTCACCCCGGCGAAATCGAGGCGCGTACCGGGGGGCGGCGTGACTTCGACCTGGGGCGTGGGTTCTTCGTCGAAGTCCTCGACGATGAGATGGACGTCGACCGCTTCTCCCTGGTAGTAGGGGCCCTGGGATACCTGGATGTGCGCCTTCTGGGCGCCCGCGGTCGCGGCGAACAGCGTGGCCCCCAACACCAGGAGCGTTCGCAGCGACGCCGTTGCGGTCGGATTCGACATCGGCGCCCTACCAGTCCCGTTCCACGGTGTCGAACCCCCGGCCCTCGCGGCGCGCGTTCTCGCGGCGGCGTTCCGCCTCTCGGTCGCGCACCTCTTGTAGCAACTGCGAGGGGTCCGTTTCATCGGGTTGCGGTTGGGGTTGCGGGGCGCCCTGGGGCTCTTCGCCCTGGTCTCCCTCTTCCGGTTGCTCTTGCTGCTCTTCCGCTTCCGGCTGCGGCTCCTGTTGTGGCGGCGCGAGCAACTCGAGGGCCTCGCGCAGACGCTCGACCGCGACTTCCTGGTGTTCGCGGGCGGCCTCGAAGGTGGCGGGACGGGCCGCGAGTTCTTCCTCGCTTCCCTCCATCTCGATCTGGGCTTCGAGCACGAGTTCGGCGGCCCGGCGCAATTGCTCGGTCTGCTGGGCGAGTTGTTGTTCGTCGGGGGAGGCGTTCGGATCCGGGCCGGCGATCAGATCCCCGGGCTGCTGGCGCGATTGTTCTTCGAGGGCGTTCGCGATGTTGCCGGTGATCTCGCCGTGCTCGCGCTGACGGGGCGCGAGGGGGCCGAGCCGTCGCTCCTGATCGTCGGCTTCGAGGGCCGCGACCTCGTCGGTGTCGTCGCCGAGTTCGACCTGACGCTTCACGGTATCCCGCAGCAGTTCGATGAGCGAAAAGAAGAGACGGCGCAGGCTTTCGAGGCCGCGGACCGCCTGCTCGCCCGCAACCACGGCGGGCTGCCAGTCGCTCGTGGTCTCGTCGCCGAGCCCACCGATCACGCCTTCCATGCTCGAGGTCGTGACGAGCAGGATCTGTTCGGCGAGTTCGAAGCGTTCACGCTCGGCCGCGATGGCTTCGGAATCGATCTGCTGTGCGTTCGGGTCCTGGGCCATGGCGGCGACGGTGTCTTCGTCGGGAATCGAAGCCGCCTCCTGTTCGACCAGTTCGGCGAGTCGCCCGGCGCGGCCGAGGTTGCGGCCCTGCGCCTCGCGCAGGGCGGGGAGCAATTCGAGTCGACTGTCGGCGAGGGCCTTTCGGGCTTCGGGGTCTTCGGGATCGAGCACCTGTTGCAGGCGCTCCTGATCGGCCAGGGCGAGTTCGATGAGCCGGCGTAGATCGAGGAAGCGCTCCCGCGCCTCGGCCAGCGCCATCAGGGCGCGCAGCTGTTCGCCGGCGGCCTTCGTCGCGTCGTCGACATCGAGGGCACTCCCCGCATCCTCGAACGCTTCGCGCGCGGAGGTCAGGAAGGGCGACGCGGCGGCGACCTGGGCGAGCAGGCGTTCGCGCGCTTCGATTTCCGCGGCTTCCTCCGGTGTGGTGGGAGACGGCGCGGGCATCGCCTGCGCCTGTTCGAGGCCCGCGAGCAGGCGCGCATCGAGTTCGGCGGTGCGCTCGCCAACGCTCGCCTGGTCTTCGCGCAACACGTCGAAGGTGAGCCAGGGCGGGGCCTCGAGCGCGCCCTCTTCATCCCACGCGATGCCCCCGGCGCCGCCGCCCACGACCGCCATCGCCTGGGTGTATCGCGAGAGTTCGGCGCCATCCTGCATCAGCGCATCGAGCACTTCGACGGGATCGCGCAGCTGATCTCGCGCGCGCTTCAGTTCAGCCAGCGCCGCGTTGGCGCGGCGGTGGGCGCGTTCGCCGCGGCGTCCGCGCAATTCGCGCCGCGCGTGCCCCATGCGTTCGCGGGCACGCGAGAGAAAAATCTCGAGTTGCGAGAGCTGCACGATGCGGATCGCGTCTTCCGGGGCGCGCTCTTCCTCGGGGGTGCTTTCGAGGGTCGCGCGTTCGGTATCGACGCGTTCGGCGAAGCGGTCGGAATCCGAGAGCAGTTGGCGCTGCTCCGTCGACACGCGGCGCAGGTCGTTTCGCAGGACGTCGGCGGCGTCGGGGGAATCTGCGCGAAGCGCCGCCTGTTCGAGCACCGTACGCACGGCGGCACCGACTTCGCGTTGGCGGTCGATCAGGGCGTCGAGTTCGGCCGCGACGTCGCGCTCGTCCTGCTGCGCGAGTCGGTCGGCGAGCACGCGTGCGCGGCGCAGCACGATCTCGAGGTTGTGCCGCGGGTTCTCGTTCGCGGGCTGCAGACGGACCGCTTCACGGAAGTAGTCACCCGCGCGGTAGAGCGCATCGAGGGCCGCCTGCGGATCGCTCTCGAGGACGGCGTCGGCTTCCGCCACCGCTGCGTAGCCGAGCCCGTAGGTCGCGCGGTAGCGCGCTTCGCCATCGGTGTCCGCCGCAGCGCGCGCGTTTTCGAAGTGGGTCTTCGCCGCGTCCACGGCGCCGACCTCGAAGGCCACGAGGCCCGCATTCCAGGCTTCGCGGGGATCGATGGCTTCGGGCTCTTCGGGGCTTTCGGAGACGCCCGACCCGGTCTCGCCGGGTGCATCGCCTTCGAACGATCCCACCGACTCCTCCTCCAACTCGGGGGAGGTCGCACCCTGGGCTTGGGCGGCGGGCGGAAGTGCGAACGCCGCCAGCGCCGCGACCCACACGAGTGCCATCTGCGGTGCCCGGCGGCCCGGTGCGCGCTGGCCGATCGCGACGCTCACGAGCAGACAGACGATCGCGAGCAGCACGAACCATTGGAAGCCCTCGCTTCGCACGACGCGTCCCTCGTCGTCGATCTCCGCGCGCATCAGGTTGCGGATGTGCTTCTGGTAGATCGATTCGAGGTCGAGGGCGCCGAGCCCCGCCGGCACGTAGACGCCATCGGTGAGCAGGGCCATCTCGCGCAGGGTGTCGCCGTCGAGGCGGGTCGTCACCACATCGCCGTTGCTGTCGCGCAGGAGCGTGCGGGCGCCGGTTTCGGGATCCGTGATCGGGATCTCGCTGCCGGATTCCGAACCGAAGCCGATCGCCACGATGCGAATGCCGCGCAGGGCCGCTTCCTTCGCGGCTTCGAGGGGGAAGGAATCGTGATCTTCGCCGTCGGTGATCAGGATCAGCACGCGCGAGATGTCGCCACTCGCCCGGAAGCCGAGGGTCGCCTTGCGGATCGGCTCCTCGAGTCGCGTGCCGCCGCGCCCCACGCTGTTGGGACCCAGCGTGTCGAGCACCAGCCGGAAGAAGCCGAAGTCGGGGGTCATCGGGGCAAGCACGCTCGCGCGACCCGCGAAGGCGATCAGCCCGACCTGATCGCCGTGCAGGTATTCGAGCAGGTCGCGGATTTCACTCTTCGCGCGTTCGAGGCGATTGGGCGCCACGTCTTCCGCGAGCATCGAGCGGGATACGTCGATCGCGATCATGAGTTCTGCACTCGCGCGCGGCGACTCGACGTACTCGAAGCCCCACTGCGGACGCATCAACGCGAAGACCGCGAAGGTCGCGGCCAGCACCAGGAAGGCGTTGCGCGCGTGGCGCTGCCCCGGGGACGGCCCTTCGACCAGGCGCGCCTGCAGGGCCACCGCGACCAGCCCTTCGAAGCGGCGCCCCGCCCTGCGTTCGAGGGCGAAGAGCGCCGCCGCAAAGACCGCGACACCCCAGAGCGCGTGCGCCCACTGCGGATCGGCGAAGCGGAAGTCGCTCACGGATACCTCCGCAGCACGCTGCTCGCGAGCAAGCCGGCCAGCGCCATGCAACCGAGGGAGGCCAGCACCCAATCGTCGAAGTGCTCGCTGTATTGCAGGTAGCGAACCTCGGTGATCTCGGTGCGTTCGAGGGCGTCGATCTCGCGATACACCTCGGCGAGACCATCCGAGCTCGCCGCGTGGAAGTAGCGGCCGCCCGTGCGCGAAGCGATCTCCTGCAGTGTCTTCTCGTCGAGTTCGACCCGGGCGCGGCGGATCACCGTGCGGCCATCCGGCGTCTTGAAGGGCACCGGGGCCAGACCCGTGCGCCCAGCGCCGATCGCATAGACCTTGATGTCGTGCTGGGCGGCAAGCGTCGCGGCTTGCAGCGGATCGATCGTGCCGGCGTTGTTCACGCCATCGGTCAGCAGGATGATCACCTTCGACTTCGCGGGGTGGCGATGCAGCCGCTCGACCGCGAGCGCGAGCCCTTCGCCGACGCTCGTCCCCTGCTCATTCGGATCGAAGTTGATCTCGACCTGCCCGAGGATATGGTCGAGGTTCAGGTGATCGAGGGTCAGCGGGCAGATGGCGTCCGCGTAGCGCGCGAAGACCACGAGGCCGATCAGATCGTCGGGGCGACCGCCGAGTTCGTCGTCGTCTCCCTCGATGAAGCGGCTCACGATCTCCTTCACGGTGTCGAGGCGGCTCACACCCATGTCGCCGCGCACGAAATCGCGCGCATCCATCGAGCCCGAGACGTCGATCGCGAGTTCGATCGCGATGCCCTCTCGGTGCACCTCGGTCGTGGCGTCGCCGATGCGCGGGCCGGCGAAGGCAACCGCGAGCAGCGCGCACGCGATGCCGAGGAGCAGGGCCGGCAGATGGGCCACGCGATGGCGCAGGGAGCGCCCGGTGCTCTCGACCAACGCCACGCTCGAATACGCGAGGCGCCCGCCCCCGCGAACCGCGAGCCAGACGATCAGCGGCCCAAGCAGCGCCACCAGGAGGAAGAAGGGATCGCGGAGTTCGAATTCGCTCACGCCGCGCGCTCCGCGTCGGGGAAGAAGTTCGGCTGCTCGCGCGGATCGTCGGGGGTGCGCGTGTCTTCGAGGAAGCGCCTGGCCGCTTCCACCGATTCATCGATCTCCGTATCTCCGGGCACGAGCCCCGCGAACTTCACCAGATCGGCCCGCTTCAGGAACTCGCCGAGCCGCTCGCGCCACTCGGGTGTGAGATCTGGCGAGCGACTCGCGACGACCAGGAACTCCTCGGTGGTGAGCTCGGGGGCGTGCAGATCGAAGCGGTTTTCGAGATAGCGGCGGATGATGCCCGAGAGCTTCACGTAGAAGGCCTCGACCTGATCGCGATTCGGGTGGCGCTCCCACTGCAGCAATTCGTCGAGTTCGCCCCGGGCGATCTCGTAGGCAGTGCGCTTGCGGCGCGCGATCTCGCGAGCCTGCCAATACCGGTAGGCCAGGGGCAGCCCGGCCAGGAGCAGGACCACGGCGACGGTGCCGATCACCCAGTAGGGAACGCCAGCGACACCCAACGCGCGCAGGCGCCCGGGCATCGGACGAAGCTCGTCACTCGCCGCTTCGGGCAGGACCGATTCGACGGTGAAGTCGATGCGCTCGGTCAGCACTTCATAGGCGTCCGCGCCTTCGGGTGCGGCCTTCGCGCCGGCGCGCCGGTCGACGAACTCGACGAGTAGGGGCGGAACACTGTGCTCCCCGGAGCGGGGAGGCTCGAGGTTGTAGCGCTGCACGAAGCGGTTGCGTCCGTCGTCGGCAACGTCGGCGCTCGGTGCGAAGTCGAGGATCAGGAAGCGATCGAGGGCCTCGCCGAACTCGGGCATCAGCACCTCGACGCCATCGTCGGCGAGCACTTCGATCTCGAGGTGGATGGGATCCCCGATCAGCGGATCGCTCGGCTCGAGCCGAAGGGTGACCTCGACCGGTCCGCGCGAGGTCGAACGCTCGATCATCTCCGCATGGGCCGTGGCTGCGACGAGCCACACGCAGCACGCGACCGCAACGATCGATGCCCGCCTCATCGCCGCTGCCTCTTCTCGCGCATGCGGAAGAACTTGATCAGCGGCTCCACGACCGAGCCCGAGGCATCGACGTGGATGAAATCGATCCCCGAGCCGCGCAGTTTGCGCTCGAGGGCCTCGACGCGCTCGCGCGACTTGCGCTCGAAATCGCGGCGGAAATTCTGCGAAGCGGTATCGACGACCCGGGTACGCCCGGTCTCGGCGTCGCGCAGCTCGACCAGGCCGAGGGCCGGGAATTCGAACTCGCGCGGATCGCTGATCAACACCGCGATCACGTCGTGCTTGCGATTCGCGGCCACGAGGGCCTGCTCGTAGCCTTCGTCGATGAAGTCGCTCACCAGGAAGCAGACGCTCTTGCGCGAGCGCACACTCATCAGGAACTCGAGGGCGGTGGCGATGCGTGTGGCCTCGCGAGGCGGACGCAGCCGCTTGGGGAAGCGGAAACCCTCGGCCCCGAAGAGCGGCGCCTCGCGGGTGAGAAAGCGCTTCCAGAAGGGAGGCTTCTTCTCGGCCTCTTCGTCGAGCCCGTGGGCGAGCACTTCGCGCACCACGCGCAGCGCATGCTTCTGCCCCTTGCGCGGTGGGATGTACTGCTCGATCTCGCTGTGGAAGAGGGTGAGCCCGACCTTGTCGTCGTTCTTGATCGCCGAGAAGGCGATCAACGCGCAGAGCTCGGCAGCGGCCTCGCGCTTCGAACGCCCCACCGAACCGAAGTCCTGGGATGCCGAGACGTCGGCCATGATCATGATGGTGAGCTGTCGCTCTTCGACATAGCGCTTGACGAAGGGCTCCCCCATGCGCGCCGTCACGTTCCAGTCGATCGAGCGCACGTCGTCGCCCGGCACATAGGGGCGCACTTCGTCGAACTCGACGCCCGTGCCCTTGAAGACGGAGACGTACTCCCCCGCCAGCACGTCGGCGACCTGGCGCCCGGTGCGCAGCTGGATCTCGCGAACGCGTTGGATGATTTCGCGCGTCAGCACGGCTTCGAAGTCCGAGCGCGCTTACGGAACGAGCACGCTATCGAGGATCAGGCCGATCACGTCGTCGGCGCCCTGCCCTTCGGCCTCCGCTTCGTACGAGAGTGCGATGCGGTGGCGCATCACGTCCGGGGCGAGGGACTTCACGTCGTGGGGTGTCGCGTAGCTTCGACCTTCCAGGAAGGCCTGCGCCTTCGCGGCCTTCATCAGCCAGATGCTCGCGCGCGGGCTCGCGCCCATCTCGATCAGACCCTCGAGCTTGGCGATGCCGGCGGCGGCCGGGTCGCGGGTCGCGCGGACCAGATCGACGATGTAGCTGCGCACCTTCTCGTCGACGAAGATCTGCTCGACGACTTCGCGCGCGGCGATGATCTCTTCGGCGTTCGTCACCGCCTGGATCTCCTGGGTGGGCACGCCCCCTGCCATGCGATCGATGATCTTGCGCTCTTCGTCGGCACTCGGATAGTCGACCACCACCTTCAGCATGAAGCGATCGACCTGGGCTTCGGGCAGCGGGTAGGTGCCCTCCTGCTCGATCGGGTTCTGGGTCGCGAGCACCAGGAAGGGATCGGCCAGCGTGAAGCTCTCACTGCCGATGGTCGCCTGTTGTTCTTGCATGCATTCGAGCAGTGCGGCCTGCACCTTGGCGGGGGCGCGGTTGATCTCATCGGCGAGCACGATGTTCGCGAAGATCGGCCCCTTCTTGACGCTGTAGGTGCCGTCCTTCGGGTTGAAGACTTCGGTGCCCACGACGTCGGCGGGCAGCATGTCCGGCGTGAACTGGATGCGCGAGAACTCCGTCGCCAGGGCGTCGGCGAGGCTTCGCACCGTCAGCGTCTTGGCGAGGCCGGGCACGCCTTCGAGCAGCACGTGGCCGCCGCTCAGGAGCCCCATCAGGAGCCGCTGGACCATTGCCTCCTGGCCCACCAGCACCTTGCCCACTTCGCTGACCAGGTCGCGAACGACCTTCGAATGTGCCTGAACTTGTTCTCCCAGGTCCCCGACACTCATGGTGAATTCCTGCCTCCGTGGTTCTTCTGTTCTGGTCGCGCCCCCGGTCCTCACGGATCTGCGGGGCGGCGCAGTCTACAACGCAAACCGGCGCATGGGCGCATTCGAGGGCGATCCGATGCCGCTTCGGCCGCACGGGTTCCCTCGGCCGTCGGCGTTGGGGGAGGACAACACTTCACAAGACGGCAACTTGGGGGTGAAACCCGAACCCATTCCCTCAACCCTGCGCTAGTTTGTGCCTGCCTCCCAATGACGATGTGATCGCAATTCTCGGCGAGCGTTCGAGAAGCGCACACACGCTCTTTGGGACGGCGCCCACCGATGCACCCTCTGTCGTATCCGGGCCTACCGCTCGTCGACTCGACGCGAGACGATGCCTTTCTCGCCGTGCATCCGCTTCACGACGAAGCGACCGACGCGCATACTTCGCGAGGCCGGGTACCGGCGCACTGGCTTTCGAGTGCGGTGATCGAAGATCGCACGCGCTGGCTTTCGCGAAGCCACGACGTTGCGTTCCTCGGTGTCGCGGACAGCCATTGGTTCCACGCATTGAGCCTTACCACCTCGCTGCGCGACGCGAGTCTGCGACGGCTGGTGGCCTTCGAAACACGCCCCGAAGCACTGCGTCACTTCGTTCGCATGCGCAGCGCGATCCTCGCGAGCCACGATCGCGTCGACTTCCTCGAACGGTTCTTCTGCGTGCGCTTCGGCACGGGTGCACGACACGCCCTCCGACACTTCCGCCCGCGACGTCGGCGCTACGTGCACGGCTGCGTGACGAAGGACGATTACCTCGAACTCGAACGCTCTCTCTGGCGCGGCTGCGAGTTCGATGCCGAAGCGTTCGCGCGCAAGACGGGGCTGAACGCCGAGCCACTCTCGGCGGGTCTCCACATCCGACCCACGAGCAAGCGACGCCACGACTACGTGGCGACCTTCCTGTGCGGGTCGCGCGAGGACTACACCTGGGCCCCGGTAACCGCCGCCTTCGGCACGGGTTTCCTCGCCGGCGAGACCCGCTTCCAGAACCTGCGCAAGCGACTCGCCGAAACCCCTACCTACCCGATCCTGCTCGACGCCCCTGACGAACTCGACGATCTGCTGCTCGCACATCGCTTCCAACCGATGTGGCTCTGGATGTCCGATTGGCTGCGCGAAGGACTTCGCGACAAGCGCGTCGCACGCACGCGTGAGGTGATCGCGCAGATGGGCGGAGCGAGTTCCTCTCACGGTGAGCTCGACATCTGGGTCCACCAGGATCGGCGCAACGCTTCGTGGATCGATCGGCGCGTGAACGATTGGGGCATCCACCATCGGCCGTGGTCGTCGGGAACCGAGTCGCTCTATCGCGTAGCGCGACAACTGCGCGGCTCGAGCGGGCTCGAAGTGGTTCCGAAGCGGGCGTGGATCGACGAAGACGAAGGCATCTCGAAGCTCCCGAACACGCGCTACTGCCCCTTCGATGCCTTCGCGTCGGATCACTACGACGCGCTGCACAGCACGATTTTCCTGCACGCCCTGGTGGGCCACGGCGTCGATCCCGAGACCTTCCACGCGGTGGTCGACAAGGCGCGCAAGCTCAGTCCCAACGTGGTGATCCGGGAGCACAACCCGCGGGCTTCGGGCGGGCTCGCGCCGGGCGTCGGGCTATCCCTCGGCGCGCTCACGAAGCGACACGGGCTGCCGACTGAAGTCGACTTCGCTCCGGGGCACGGGGTGCGGGATTCGCACTGGATCGCGGTCTACCGCTGAGCGCCATCGCCTCTCGCCACGAATTCGATGTCGCCGTACCAGGCGCGCGCCTTCTCGTCCGTGTCATCGGTGTCGGTCATGAGGGCCACGCCGACCACGGGCGGTAGCTTGCCGCCAAAGAGCTCCTTGTAGTCGGCCGCGACGTCGCGCTCGGCGGTGCGCCACTGGCCCACGTGTTCCGCGCCCGATTCGACGGCGAGGAGTTTCACGAAGCCCCCGACGTAGGCGCTGTCGACGTCTTCGCCCAGCGGCAGGCTGCTCGCCCAGATGTAGTTGATGGCGCGACTCGGCACATCGCCGTAGATGCCTCGCGCGATGCCCAGGGCTGCGCGTTCGAAGAACGAGAGTGAACTCTTCTTCGGCTCGAAGGTGAGGTAGACGCGCGCCGCGTAGTCGTCTCCTTCCTTGGTGCGCGCGTCGCCCTTGTCGAGCACGCGGTCGATCTTCCAGCGCCAGCGCAGGATGGGTGTCTTTTCGAGATCGATCTCCACCCGGTGGATCAGGCCGGCTGCGCTGTCGTCTGCGGTGGCCGCGACCACGAACTCGTCCGCCTCGGGGTCGCGCTCGAGGGAGTATTGGGTGGCGCGATCGATCTTGGGAAAGCGCAGGGGCTCCCAGCTCTCCGGCAGGGTTCCGCCGGAGGTCGAAAAGGCGGCCAGGCGATCCGGCACGCCGTCGTCCGCGGTTGCGCGAGAGGCCACCAGAGCGAGTGCGAGCGTCGCGGCAAACCCGACACGCCGGCACGCGCGCCATCCCCTCCACCGCCGGCGCTCGGATGCCGATGAGAAACCAGCGCCGCTATCTTGCGCGCCCCCGCCCGATCCGACCGCCTCGGAGCCCGACCCAAAGCGATGCCCAAACTGCTCGTCTTCAAACACGTCGCCCATGAGATCCTCGGGACCCTCGATCCGTTGTTGCGCAGCCACGGCTTCCGCAACCGCTACGTGAACTTCGGCCGCGATCCCCATACGCGCCCCAGCCTCGACGGTTACCACGGAATGGTCGTCCTCGGTGGCCCGATGAACGTCGACCAGGTCGACGAGTACCCCCACCTCGCCACCGAGGTGGAGCTGATCGCGGAAGCGATCGAACGCGAGATGCCGATCCTCGGCATCTGCCTGGGCGCGCAGCTGCTCGCGAAGGCGCTGGGCGCCAAGGTGCGCGCGAACGGCGTCAAGGAGATCGGCTGGACCGAAATCAAGCGCACACCGGCCGGTCGCGATGACCCCCTCTTCTCCCACTTCCGCGACGTCGAACCCGTCTTCCAATGGCACGGAGACACCTTCGACATCCCCGAAGGCGCCGTCCACCTCGCCAAGAACGACGACTGCCCCAACCAGGCCTTCCGCTACGGCGAAACCGCCTACGGCCTGCAGTTCCACCTCGAAGTCGACCGCCCGCTGATCGATCGCTGGCTCGCGATCCCCCACCACCAGCAGGAGATCGCCGCGGAAAACGGAAGGATCGACCCCGAACAGATCCGCCACGATTCCGAATGGCTGAGCCGCGACCTCACCGATCTCTCGGATCGCGTCTTCAGCGAGTTCATCGGGCTGTTCGGGAATCTGCGAAGGCGTGGCAAGGGACCGCACGAGTGAGTCGGATCGAACTGGATTCAAATCCAGTTGACGTTGGACTCAAGGCGGCGGCGGGAATCGAACCCGCATCCCAGATGAAGAAAACGAAGAAGATCCGGACACTTAGGTTTCGGCCGGGAGGTGCGGAGGAGGTGCGGACGCCCTGACCACTAACGCCGGAAGTGCTCGAGACACTGGCCTCGCAATGAGGCCGGTCGAGCGGATCCACAGGTTGGCGCTTGTTCATGACGACGGTCTGGCGGGCAAGGGGCCATGAGGGCGCTGCTCAAATACGCCGCCGTCGCTGTTGCCGTGGTCGCCATAGCCTTCGTCGCCTTCGTCGTGTGGGCGTACCTGCCCGTGTCGCCGTTCGAGCCCGTTGCCTACACGCCGAGGGTTCCAGGCGACTGGCCAACTCACGGCTGGCGCATCTCTACGCCCGAGGAACAGGGTATGAGCTCGGAGATGCTCCTGGAGCTTCACAAGGCGTACGAGGAGGCGGCCCTCGAAGACCGGGATCTACGTCGATTCGATGACGATCGTCCGCAACGGTACGATCGTCGCGGACTTCTACAACAACCCGCTCTATCCCAGGGACGAACTGCACGTGCTGCACTCGGTGACCAAGAGCATCGTCTCGGCTCTGGTCGGGATCGCGATCGAGAAGGGGCACATCGACGGCGTGGACGCACGCCTCCTCGATGTCTTCCCGGGTCGCGAGGTCCAGAATCTCGACGCCCGGAAGCGACGAATCACGATTCGCGACCTGCTCTCGATGCAGACGGGCCTCCACAGCAGGGACTCCTACCTCTACGCTCACGAGGGCTTGTTCGCCTTGCAGCACTCGGAGGACTGGCTGCAGTTTGCGCTCGATCTCCCGATGGCGGCGGAGCCCGGTGAGCGCTTCGACTACAGCAACATCAGCACCTTTCTGCTCGCCGTGATCCTCATGGAGACGACCGGCCACGACCCTCTGGACTTCGCGAACAAGCACCTCTTCGCGCCGCTCGGCATCGACGACGTCAGGTGGGAGTGGAACTCGGTTGGCCAGCCCATCGCCTGGGCACGAATGTGGCTTCGGCCGAACGACCTGGCGAAGCTCGGACTGCTCTACCTGCAACGAGGCCGCTGGAAGGGTGAGCAGATCGTCCCCTCGGATTGGGTGCACGAGAGCGTGACGCCGTTCGCGTATCCTCCGACCGCCGTCGACGTCCTGAACGCCGACATGAGCCCGAATCGCGACGCCTCCACGCGAAGCTGGGTGGCGACGCGGTTTCTGCGCCCCTTCTCGGACGGCTACGGCTACCAGTGGTGGCTCGACCGTGACGGAACCTACGCCGCGATGGGAACGAGCGGGCAGTTCCTCATCGTGGCTCCGGAGCAGGATCTGGTCTTCGTGGCCATGTCGAAGAGCCGGGGGCTGGCCCAGTTCGTGCCCGCCCGACTCTTCCAGGACTTCGTGCTTCCAGCCGTCCTATCCGATGCGCCCCTCCCCGAGAATCCGTCAGCGCTCGCAAAGCTGCGGGCGCTGGCCGGTCCCCCGGAGCTCGTCGAGAGCGCCTCGCCTGTTGCGAAGCTCCCCGGAGTCGCGACGCGCGTGTCGGGCGTGACGTACGCCATGGAAACGAATCCCTTCAACACCGATCAGATCCGCTTCGTGTTCGATCCCGAACGGGACTACGCCGAGCTCAACTACACCGCGCGAGAGACGTGGGAGGTCCGCTACGACGTCGGCCTGGACGGCGTTCGGCGATTCACGGAAACGAACGCCGGCGTCTTTGCCGCGGTGGGCGAGTGGACTTCGGAGGACACGTTCGCGGTCGACGTGGAGCTCGTCGGGTACTCGACATTCGATCGATGGGAGTTCACGTTCGAGAGAGGCGCGATCCGCGTCACCGAGTTCAGCATCTCTGGCGACTACGTGTACGCGGGCAAAGCGGAGTAGCAAGCGCAGGGAATGGTCACAGGAGCTCATCGCGTGGATCCGATGGCGCTCCTTCAGGAGGTTGAGATCCATGGATGTGTCCGTATTCTTCGCACAGCTCTGGGGAGGTTTCTATCTGGTCTTCGGCGCGTTGTTCATCGTCACGGGGCAGCTGGGGCGGACGATCGAGATGACCGACGACCGTGCATTCGTGGTGTCGACAGGCTACGTCACGTTCTTCCTGGGCCTTGTCACGATCATCCTGCACAACATATGGGTCGCCGACTGGCGAGTGATCATCACCCTCCTCGGATGGACGACTCTGCTCAAAGCGATCCAGAAGATCGCGTTCCCCGAGTTCATCCACACCCAGGCTCAGCGGTTCCGGCGCGGTCAACACCTGTCGGGAGCATTTCTCCTTCTTCTCGGCGCGTATCTGCTCTGGATGGGACACAAGGGCACAGGCCGCTGGCTGTAGGCCTCGCCGCCAGCCGCTCTCCCGACGCGGGGCACTCCGAGCCTCGAGACGCGCTCACCCGACCCTGCCATGGGGACGCCCGCAGTCCTCAAGGTGCCGACAACGTCAATGTGCAGCAACGGCGAGCGTTGCCCGCGCTTGTTCGCGACGAGGGACGATGCATCGCCCAACTAATCGACTGGCATGAGAGGGATGGGAGACGTAGCGGAGCTAGTTGTTTCGGCTCGCCGCAGCCCGACCGGCGCGTATCTGGTTCGAGCATCGCCCCGTCCGACTCCTCGGGAATCTGATCCATGACGTTGGCGGTTCATCGCTCCGCCCTGCCCTCTTCAGCTCCCACGGCTAGCCGTCCCGCCTCCCAGGGGTAACCGCATCAACGACGCTCTCACGGAGCTGCGGGACGCGGATGTGCCAGGTCCAATCCCCCCATTTCCAGAGCATCTCGAATTCGGCGGCGGCATCGGGGATGGCGCAACTAGCTGCGTAACCTATTGGGAAGAAATGGTGGAGGCGGCGGGAATCGAACCCGCGTCCGCATGGTCTCCAGGGAACGC
The DNA here is from genome assembly GCA_028278345.1 of Myxococcota bacterium. Classification (GTDB taxonomy): domain Bacteria; phylum Myxococcota_A; class UBA9160; order UBA9160; family UBA4427; genus DUBZ01. The sequence continues at coordinate 4,238 of JANQEL010000097.1, read as the reverse complement.
GTCAGCGCGGGTCGGCCCTGCTTTCGGGTCGCCCGTCCCCGCTGCGGGAACCTCCAGACGAGACCCTGACCCCATGCAACTGGATTTGAATCCAGTTGCGGAGGATCAGCGCCCGCCAGCGATCGGAACGACTTCTGCACCGGGCGTCGAGCCGCCGCGCACGCGGTCCTTCAATCCCTCCACCACGAGGTACAGGCTCGGCACGACGAAGAGCGTGAGACCGCTCGCTACGATCAGGCCCGCCACGATCGCCGCGGCGAACGGGCCGAACACGGGCGAAACCCCCGAGATCCCCATCGCCATCGGCAACAGGCCCGCCACGGTCGTCAGCGTCGTGAGCAGGATGGCTCGGAAGCGGCGGCCGCCCGCGATTCGGACGGCTTCGAACATGGTCTTGCCCTGTTCTCGTTGTTTGTTGACGAAGTCGATCATGATGAGGGAGTCGTTTACGACGATGCCGGCCAGGCCCACCATGCCGTAGATGACGTACATCGAGAGGCTGTAGCCACCGATGGTCATGCCGAGGATGACACCGATCCAGGCCAGGGCGATGGCGCACATCACGACGACGGGTTGGATGTAGGAACGGAACTGGGCAGCGAGGATCGCGTAGATGGCGATCAGGGCGAGGATGAAGGCCTGCCCCATCTGCTCCATGGTGCGGTTGGTTTCCTCGAACTCGCCGCCGAAGACGAGGTCGACCCCCGGGTAGCGATCGGGGACGTCGGCGAAGCGCGTCTCGAGCGCCGTGTTCACGCTGGTCGAAGTGGCCTGCTGGTTATCGACATCGGCGTAGACCACGACCGTGCGCTGGGCGTCGTAGTGGTAGAGGCGCTGGTAGCCGCGCTCGACTTCCACCGTGGCGACATCCCGGATCTTCACCGTGTAACCGCTCGGCGTGCGCACATCGACGTCGAGCAGATCTGCCGCACTGCGTCGCTGGTCCTCCAGGGGCAGCACCCGGATGTCGACGTCTTCGTCCGAACGCGGATCCTTGAACGTCGAGGGCACGAGCCCCTCGTTCGAGGCCAATAGCGCAGCGCCCACGTCGGCGAAGGTGAGGCCGTGGATCGAGGCGCGATGCTCGTCGAGGCCCACGCGAAGCTCGCGCCGCCCTTCCGGCACGTTGTCTTCGATGTTGAACACGCCGGGCATGGTGGCGAGAGCCTGCTGCATCTCTCCCGAGATCCGCTTCGCGGTGTCGTAATCCTCGGATTGGATGCGCACCGCCACGGGCTTGCCGATCGGTGGGCCATTGCGCGGGGGCATCACGAGGATCGATTCGAGGCCCGGTGGCGAGAAGGTCGCGAAGCGTTCGCGGATCATGCGCAGGACGCGATCGGGATCCGCCATGTTGTCGCGGCTGTTCGGGAACATCACGAAGAGCACGGCGTAGTTCGTTCCCGTGATCGGCTCCTCGTCGGCCGACATGCCGAAGCCCACGTAGGTCGACAGATCGACGATCTCCGCGCGGAGGGGTTCGAGGTGTGCCTCGGCCGCAAGCGCGATCTCGTTCGTCTGGTCGATCGAATAATCGGTGGGGGCCTTCAAGGTGATGAAGAGCTGGTTGAAGTCACTCGGGAAGAGATTCACCGGCACGTGCTGCGAAAGGCCGCAGGTGAAATAGAGCGCGGCCGCGCATGCCACCAGGAAGGCACCCCGATGCGGTACCACGGCATCGAGGGCCCGCAGATAGCCCTCGCGCATGCGGACGATGATCGCGTCGGTCCGCGCGCGGGCGCGATAGCTGAAGCTCGCCGCCCCACTCGCGAGAGCCTCGGTGGCCGTGGTGCGCGTGCCGAAGTCGAGGTAGTGGGCGGGCAGGATCACCAGACACTCGATCAGCGAGGCCACCAGACAGACGATCACCGTCTTGGGCATGATCTCCATGAACTCGCCGCTCGTCCCCGAGACCATCAACATCGGGATGAAGGCCGCCATCGTCGTGCACACGGCCGCGATCACCGGCCACATCACCTCTTCGGTGCCGCGCACCGTCGCTTCGACGAGGGACTCCCCCTGTTCGATGTGCCGGTAGATGTTCTCGATCACGATGATGGCGTCGTCGACCAACATGCCCGAGACGAGCAGGAAGCCGACCAGGGAGAGCATGTTGATCGTGATGTCGAGCACCGGGAAGAGCACGAGCGCCGTCAGGAAGGAGAACGGCACCCCGATGATCGCAAGCATCGAGTTGCGGAAACCGACGGTGAGCCAGAGGATGAAGACCACCGCGGCGATGCCGACGAGCAGGTTGTCCCGCAGCACCTGGATGCGGCGCTGGATGAAGTCGGACGAATCCCACACCAGCGCGAGATCGAGCCCCTCGGGCACGAGGGGCTCGTAGCCCGCGAGCAGGGCGTCGACGCGCGCGACGACCTCGGCGACGTCCGAGCCACGCGTCTTCGAGATCGCGAGCGCAATCGTCGGCACGCCGTTCAGGTAACCATAGCCCGTGCGCCGTTCGAACCCCGGCTCGACCGTCGCCACCTCCTCGAGGCGGATGTGATTGCCGTCGGGGCTCTGCTTCACGATGGTCGCGGCGATCTCGTCGGGGGAGAGGAAGTTGCCGAGCCCGCGCACCGTGATCTCGTGATCGTTCACGTCGGAGAAGGTGCCGCCGGGGATGTTCTGGTTGTTGCTCTGGATGACCCGCGCGATCTCGGGGAGCGTCAGGTCGTATTGCACCGCGCGGTTCTTGTCGACGTAGACCCGCACCTCACGATCGCGTGCACTCCGCAGCTTCGCTTTGCGCACGCCTTCGAGGCGCTCGATTTTCTTCTGCAGATCGCGGGCGATCTCGCGCATGGTGAACTCGCCCACCCCGCCGACGTCGCGCACGCCGACGATGCAGATCTCGAAGACCTCGGTGACCGAGAGCTCGGTCAGCACGATCTCCTCGGCGTCCTCGGGCAGATCGCTCACGCGATCGAGGGCCCCGCGCAGCTCGTTCAGCGCCGCCCGTTGCTCGGACTCGCTCAGGGTCTCGTCCCAGCCGATCGAGATCACCGACGAACTCTGGGAGGAGAAGCTGTTCCACTCCTTGATCCCCACCGTGTCGCGGATCTCTTCCTCGATCTTGCTGGTGACCAGGCGCTCCATCTCGTCGGGGGAGGCGCCGGGCCAGACGGTCTGCACGATCGCCGCGTTGAACGAGATGTCGGGAAAGACGTCGATCGGCAGGCTGCGCGCGGCCATCAGCCCCGCGAGCATGAGGATCACGAAGAGCAGGTTGACGAGGACGACCTGCCGCACGGAGAAGCGCGCGATGCTCACCCGCCCGCTCCGGTCGACGCTTCGGGCACAACCGCGCCGGCGTCATCGCGGTGCGCCACGGAGGGCCGCGCATCGGGATCCGACTCGTCCGCGACGAAACTCACGACCGTGCCGTCGCCCAGCTGGTGGAGCCCCGAGAGCGCGATGCGCTCCTTCGGAACCAGCCCGGAGACGACCTCCACGTCGACCGGGCGGAAGGGAATCGGTCGCACTTCGACGCGCCGCCGGGTCGAGCGATGCACGCCATCTTCACCCGTCACGAGCACGAAGACCGAATCGACGCCGTACTCGCTCTGCACGGCTTCGCGCGGGATCGCGACGCGCAGGGTGGGCTGGCCCAGGGCGAGGCGGACGCGCGCCACCATCCCCGGCAGCAGACGCGCGTCGCTGTTGTCGACCTCGATCTGCACCGGGAACTTGCGGGAGGCTTCGTCGAGGGCCGAGCCGCGACGCTCGACTGTGCCCACGAACCCCTCCCCCGGCCGCGCCTCGACGTCGAAGTGCGCCTCGGCACCGAGTTCGACGGCCACGATCTCGCGATCCGAGAGCCCGACGGTCAGGCGCAGGCGATCCACTTCGAGCAGTTCGGCCACGAGTTCTCCGCCGCGAACGAACTCGTCGACGCGCACGGGAAAGCTGCGAAGCGCTCCTGCGAAGGGTGCCGTGAGGGTCTTCTTCGCCAGGGCGTCCTCGGCCGCGGCGATGCGCGCGCGTGCTTCTTCGAGGGCCGCGCTGGCCACGGCGTCGCGGTTCACCGCTTCGTCGTAGGCCGCTTCACTCGCCACCGAGTTGCCGCGAAGCGAACGCTGACGTTCGAGGTTCGCAGCGGCGAGCCGCTTGTCGCTCTTCGCACGCGAGAGAGCGGCGCGGGCCTGGGTGAGTTCGATCTCGGCGAGCAGCGGGTCGATGCGCAGCAACAATTGCCCCGCTACGACACGGTCGAGTTCTTCGGCGCCGACTTC
>JANQEL010000217.1 GCA_028278345.1 Myxococcota bacterium | reverse complement strand
GCAGGTCTTGGACTACCCCACACGTACGTCACCCCGTCATGAAGAAGAGGCGAGGCCCCCCGCGGGAACGATCTTGTCGTCGCACACCACCTGCCATTGGGCTCGAGACCAGGCCTACTACGTGGTCCGTAGGCTGGGCCACGCGACGATAGGTGCAAAGGCGACGCTCAGAGGAGCAATCTGAGCGAGTGGTGCGGCTTTGTCGCCTAAGCTGCGGATCCCATGGCAACCCCCAGGATCGCTTGCAGGAACCTCCGTCCATACACGGCGCGCAAGGAAATTCGAACGGGAAACGGTCGAAGTGGCTTGCCCCTAGACCGAAGTTCTGGCCTTCGCCGCGCGCAAGTGCCCCTCACCGCTGAGGAAGCGCTCGATCGCGGTGTTGCGCGACTGGCTACACCGGGATCTTGACGCCGAGCAGGTCGAGGGCCTGCTGCTGAAGTGGCGTGGGCGTGGTGAGCTGCCGAAACGCCGGCAGGCCGCCAGCGGGCTGGATGGCGTTCTGGGTGAGCGTCGCCAGGTGGTCGAGCAGTCCCCGGAAGCGATGAACGGGGTAGCCTGCCGAGGTCTTCTTCGTGCTCGCCTTGTGCTCGGCGCTCGATGAGCGGGTCGCCGTCTGGACGGGAGAGCCGCGACGCCGGGCCGCGTCGGCGGGGTCGTCTTCGGCAAACAGCAGCGGCGCCCAGGCTTGCCGCATGTGCCATTCGACGTAGTACGCGAGCATGCACAGGAAGACATGGGCGCGCACGCGCTCCTCGAGTCGGTGGTGAATCGGCCGGACGTGGAGATCGACGCTCTTCATGCAACGGAAGGCGCGCTCGACCTTCGCGAGATCCTTGTACGCGCGCACCGTCTCTTCGGCTCGGAGCACGTCTTCCGGCACCGAGGTGCGCAGCACATAGATCCCATCGAGCGCGGCCTCGGCCTCGATGGCCTCGATCTTGCGCACGTAGGTGAAGCTCGTGTCGGTGATCGTGAGCTCGAAGTGCTTGGCCATCTTGAAGCGCCCCAGCACCTTGCCGACCCGCAGGCCGATCTTGTCCTGGCCGCGCAGGGGGCGCTTCTCGCGCCGTGTGGCCGCTACCACCTTCTCGAGCTCCCGCTCGGTGGCTTGCAGCAGGTCCTCCCGCTTGCGCGCCCGCTCCGCGGCCAACAGGGGATTGAAGCAGGCGACGAGACGTTCGCCCGGGAAGTCGGGATGCTGGATCTCCGCGAGGTCGGTCTCGTCGAACAGCGAGGGCTGCAGCGGGCCATCGTCCTGGGCGAGCTTGCGGATCTGCTCGGCGCGTAGCGCGCTGATCCAGTCGAGCCCCTCGACGGGCGCGAGCTCCTCGCGGATGCGCGCGCTGGTCAGCAGCCCGCGGTCGCCGACGAACACGACGCGGGAGAGCCCAAAGCGCGTACGCGCCTTCTCGATCTGATCGCGCAGCGTGGTCGGATCGCCGGTATTGCCCGGGTAGACCTCGACGGCGACCGGGCAGCCGGAGGCGTTGCACAGCAGGCCGAAGACGATCTGGAGCGATCCCCTCTTGCCATCGCGGGAGTGCCCGATGGCGGCGAGCGGGCAGTGACGTCCTTCGACGTAGCTGGAGCTGACGTCGTAGAGCACGAGGGTCCCATCGTGGAGATGGCGCTCCGCCAGGGCCTTCTCGACCTTGTCCTGTCGCTCGCCGAGCCAGTCCATGGCGGCGTAGAGATCGTCGGCTTCGACGCTGCCGAGGCCGAGGAGCTCGCCGAGCGTGGAGTTGGCGCTGTCGGCACACAGCGCGCGAGCGGTGGCGAGCTTGGAGTCGGGGTCGAGGACGCGGGAGACGATCAGGGCGACGGCGCGGTCGCGCTGGGCGCTTCGTCTCGCGGCGAGGAGCCGCTCGAGGCCGAGCTTGCGCAGCGTGCCGAGGACGGCGGCGACGTGGCCGTGGGGCAAGCTGCGCTCGATGGTGAACGCGCTCTCGGGGTCGACGAGGGCGTCGCCGCGCAGGATGCGGCGCAACTGCTCGATGGTGGCCTCGGGCAGGTGGGAGAGGTTGGCGAGGGTGCGTTTCTTGACGCGTCCGTGTTCGCGATAGGACTCGCGCAAGAGGACGGCGGGGGGCGAGCTGCGATTGGGCACCCGCTCGATGTACATGGCTACGATAGATAGCACAATCGAGCAGAATTACGCCAGAATACCCTTCCTTTTCCACATCAATACATGGCTACATATGTTCGCATTCTGCACCCAGAAAAGGCCCTGATTCCGCGCTCCTGCGCGAAATCAGGGCCTCATTCCGCCTGGAACTTCGG